>JAEWUR010000609.1 GCA_023397045.1 Planctomycetota bacterium | reverse complement strand
GCCAACCGTGTTTCTTTGCACCTATGCAGCGGAACTGAATATTCCACGAATTGGTTTGTACTTCACGGCTTTTTCCATTTCGGCCGTCGTGGCGCGGATTCTCAGTCGCCGCTGGTCCGAACGATTTGGCGCTCGGCCCATTATTTTGTTGGGCATGACCGGCATGGCGGCAAGTATGGCCATGTTCGTGCTGGCGCGCTCGGAGTGGCAATTGGTGCTTCCCGGAATTGGGCTTGGAGGTTTCTATTCGATCCTTTTTCCGCCGGTGCTGGTGGTTGGCGTTTCCGCATTTCCGCCCGGACATCGAGGCCTTGCGACGATTTTAATACTATCCACATTAGACTTCGGACAATTGGTGGGCGCTCCCATTGCCGGGGCCGTGCTCGAATACAGCTCGTTTGCCGGATTGCCACCCTATCCAACAATGTTTATTACGACAGCCGCTCTTTTAGCGTTAGTCGGCATATGGTTTACCGTGCATTCCCGCACAGCGTCGTCATGACATTGGCAACAATACAATCATTTTCGAGGTGTCTTTGATGTCCCAACCGCATGTCTTGGTAGCCGATTGGCTTGAAGAATCGGAGTTCGAACACGAATCGTTCGACCGAGCGGGGATCACGTGGTCGGCGCCGGCATGGGGGCAGCCTGCTCCGTCGCGCGATGAGCAGCATCGACAACTGTTGCAGTGGATTGCCGCTTTGCCTAGGATCGATGCTGTGTTGTTCGGAGCGGCGCCCTTCGACGCCGAGGTGATCGACGCCTTGCCGCCCATGTGCAAGTTGTTTCAGCGCATGGGAATCGGGTTGGATAATGTGGATATTCAGAAGGCCCGCCAGCGAGGCATCGTTGTGCGGAATACACCGGAATATTGTGTCGAGGAAGTCGCCGTTCACGCCATGGCCATGCTGCTCTCGCTCCACAGGCAGCTCTTTTCCACACAACAAGTATTGCTTTCTGGCCGTTGGAATAGCATTACGCCGCTGCCGTTGGAGCGGTTGAGCACCCTGACGCTCGGAATCGTCGGCCTTGGTCGCATTGGACGAAAACTGGCCGAAATGATGCGGCAACTAACGCCTCGGATTGTGTATCATGATCCGGTGGTTACGAACGCTTCAGGCTGGATCGAGCCGCTTGCGCTGAACGAGCTGCTTCATCAGGCAGACCTCGTTTCGCTCCACTGCCCGATAACAGTGGACAATCGGCACATCATCAACGCTCAAACACTTGCCCTGATGAAACCTACGGCGATCCTAGTCAATGTGTCGCGTGGAGGGCTGATTGATTCCGAGTCGCTGGCTACTGCGTTAAACACAGGATGTCTGGCAGGCGCAGGACTTGACGTCTATGAACCCGAGGTGCTTCCGGCCAACTCATCATTGCGTCAATGTCGGAATGTGATTCTAACCAGCCATACCGCGTGGTATAGCCGGCAGGCGATTCTCGACGCTCGCCAACTGGCAATGAAGAATATCCTCGAAACAATCAGGACGAATGCACAGGAGGCAAAATGAAAAGCAAAGTTTGTTAAGATCTGCCCGACTCCGTGAAGTCAGGCCAGAAACCGGCGATCAACTCATGTAGGGCCTTGGTGGCCTCATTCAGAATCTGCCGGCCTTTCTCTGACGAGGCTAGCGAAGGTTTTCCAAACACGCCGCCTCGCGAAAGGATGTTGAAGGGACGATAGCACGTGGCCGCCGGTCCATGTAGCATATCGAACGCCATCGACTCGACCCGATGTTGAATCCCGTCATCTTCGGCCAACGACATATCAACCAGATCAGGCGCAATCGCCAGCATGATGCTGGTCTCGAATTCGCAGGCATGTCCCACCGATCCGATCGGCCCATCTTGCAGTTTCTTTAATCGGTCGGCTGCCGGCGCCCACCAACTGGCAGTTAGGCATTCGACCTTAGGCCAGCGTTGACCGATCTGTTCACCAAGGACGCTGAGAATTGCTTGATTGCCCCCATGACCATTGAGCAGTACTATGCGGTGAAATCCATGCCGAATGACGGAATCCACGATGTCCATCACACTACGACGCAGCGTTTCGTGGGTGAGCGTTAACGTGCCGGGAAATGCCATGTGATGTTCCGACATGCCAATCGGCTGGCAAGGCAAGAGGAGCAATTGCCCATGAAATAAGGTATCCAGACGTTGCGCCATTGCGTCGAGAATCATCGAATCCGTTCCCAACGGGAGATGCCGGCCGTGTTGCTCCGTAGCGCCAACCGGCAATATCACCGGCATCCGTCGATCCATCGCATCGAGTTGTTCGCGCCGCAACGCCGCCCAGTCCATCCGATTAATCCTCCCGATAATGTTTGAGTGCACCGCGGTCCAATTCGATGCCAAGACCCGGTTTGTCGGGCACAACCGCTGCGCCATCTTCAATGCGAATCGGTTCGACGATCAAGTCGTCTTCGCGAAGCACGTTGCCAATAATGTCGCAGGGGAGTTGGCATCCGGCAGCCGCAGCCGCATGGACGCTGCTCATGTCACGGATGCCGAGGTCCATGCCCGTGCCGCGCCATGTGGGACATCCGGCTGCTTGGCTCAATTTCGCCCATTCGGTGAATTCCTTCAACGGGCCAAGCAGATTGTAAAAGTCGGCGGCATCAACACGCAATGCCGCGATCATTTTTGGAAAACCATCGAGGTGGAGCGCAATGGGCTGGGGGATTTTCTTGCGAAGGAGTACATACCAATCGAATCGATCTTGCGGCATGGGGCTCTCGAACGTCACGCGGTCAAAATCCTTCAACGACCGTGAAACCGACACGGCGCCAGCGGGATTCTCAAATCGCTCGTTGGGATCCAAAACAATGGCAAAATGCGGGGCGACTTGGCGGACCGCGCGAACGCGATCAACAATCGGATCACCTAGTTTGCACTTCATCTTGACGCCGTGGAAGCCGAGTTTCAACGCCTGCTCTGTCCGCCTCGCCGTATCCTCGGGACTTGCCCGGCCCATCCAGTAGTCGATCGGTATGCGGTCGATCCGCTTGCCGCCCAATAGATGCCAGACGGGCACGCCCAAATGTTTGCCCAGAAGATCAAGCCATGCCATCTCAAACGCTTCGTAAATGATGTATGACTCATAGTCGTCGCCGTGGGGCAACGGCAAATTGCCAACCGGAAGCTCCGGCAACGTCTTGCCGATCATCATTTTGGCGTAACGAGTCAGCGGTTCGAACAGGTCGCCTCGACGTGGCTCGCCCAGACCGATCGTTCCATCGTTGGCCACTAGCTCAATAATCCATTTGGGAAAATCCCAGAAGTTTGCAGTCCGGCCGGTCACCGGATCAGCAGCGCAAAGCCGGTCCTCAACACCTGATGAGTGGACCGTGTCCGGCTTCATCGGCACAAGGACTTTATGGATTCGTACGTCGGCGATTTTCAAGGGATTCATCATGACTTTGGCAATAGTGCAAGCACGGCGGGACTGGGTCGAGCAATGACATGGGCGGCGATCAATTTGCCAAGCTCGCCAACCCGGGCTTTACCGGCCTCGACCGCCGAGACGACCGCGGACAGGTTGCCGCGAACAATCACGGTCACATAGCCGCCGCCGAGTTTCTCTTTGCCGACCACTTCGACATTGGCCGCCTTGCATGCGGTGTCGATGGCCTCGAAAACGGCTGTGAAGCCTTGGGTTTCGATCAGGCCCAGGGCGGAAACAGAGTCTGGTTTCATGGCGGGTCTCATATTGTCGGACAGGGATTCGTAATTTGGAACTATGACAACATCTTGTTCAATCAATGGGTTGTATTCATTTGGAGAAATGATTGCACCGAGGGCGCGCGGATCGACGCGGGGAATCACGTCGGAGATTGGTTTGCCGCCCATCCGCTCGGCAGTTTGACGTCCGGCTTCGATGGCCGTGACAACCGCGGCCGTACTACCCGTGATTTTCGTGCAGATGCCGTAAAAATCGTTTAATTCACACTGGATCAGGCTTATGTCGGCGGCCTTTTCCATCGCATCGACCGCCGCCAGCGTAGGCGTCAAACCGATCGTCTCCAACAGGCCGATGCTCTGACTCATAGTGCGCCCCGTTGACGCAAGGTGTCAAGCACGGTTGCCGCGATATGACTGATGCGGTCCTGGTCGATGTTGCCGGTTCGCGGCGGACAACCGCCGGCAGGCCCTTCGACGTAGCCAAAGTCGGCCAAAATACACCGCAACACGTTTTGAAGCATTCCGAAATTGATGATCTGCTTATCGGTTTGCGGTTGGCGACTGCGCCCGATTCGGAATCCGCGCAACTCGACCGCCGCGCGGCAGCCCTCCGGAAAATCGGCCGAGTACAACATCGTGTCGAACAACTCCAACATGCGAAATTGCAAATGCATGGCCTCCGCAATGTGCCCGGCTTGCGTCAGGTCGTAGAGTTTTCGCGTCAACTCGGGCACGACCCCGCTGATGGCATTGGTGCCGCCATCGACGCCGACGATGAGCATCGGAACCAGCACGGCTTCCCAGCCGGTCAAAAACACAAAGTCCGGCCGTATGGGCCGAACCGCCGCCATGATACGCATCATGAACGCCATGTCACCTGACGAGTCCTTGATACCGATAATCCGCTCGAACTCGGCCAACCGTTGGATCGTGGGCACGTCAATCGGGCTGGCAAATAGCGGAATGTTGTACAGCGTCGCATCGATCGGACTGTGGAGCGCGATCTCGCGGAAATAGGCATAGACAGATTCCGGACAAAGCTTGTAGTAGAATGGCGAGACGATGGCCACGGCCCTGGCCCCATAGCTCGCATACGTTTCGCAGGCCGCAAGCGTCTCGCGGACATTCGCCTCGGCGGCCCCGGCCAGCACCGGCACCCGCCCGGCTGCTTGTTCACATACAATTTTGATGATGCGCCGGCGTTCCTCGACGGTAAAGCGAGTAAACTCCCCCGTGGAACCATTGGGATACAACCCGTGAACTCCCTTGGCGATCAGCCAATCGACATAACGCCGCAACTCGTCTTCGTCGATCTCTCCCTTGGCGGCCAGGGGAACTACATTGGGGGTAAATATCCCCCGAATCTTGTCAGGCATGGTTTTTCGATTCAATAATCGCTATTGTTGACAGAATCTGCACTATAGTTTACAATATTCATTATGGTAGCGGTTCAATCAAAATGAGTCAAGGTATTATGGCGCTAACAAAACAACCAAAAAATGCTACGAAAACGGCGATCGCCTACCGCCAGATCAAGGGATTGATCGAGGAGGGGCGACTGCGGGCCGGCGAGCGGGTCACGGAAACTAAAATCTCGAAGATGGTCGGGATGAGCCGCGGACCGGTTCGCGAATCGCTTCTACGCCTTGAAGCGGAAGGACTGTTGCAAAACAGAGGGATTCGGCGCAGTCGGATTGTGTCATTCGTCGAAGATCAAAAACCCGAAGAGATGCTGCAACGTTACGAACTGCGCGAGCAGATCGAAAGCGGCGCAGTGCGGCTGGCGGCAAAGAACATGACCGGCTGGCAAATCGACCAACTCATGGAGCTGGCCAAACAAGTCGACTTGGCATGGGAGAAGAAAGATCGCCAGGCCCGTTATGAAGCGGTTGGAGAGTTCCATCAATTCTTGTTGGCCAATTGCGGGAATCCGCTATTTTTTGAGGTCTGGCAGACACATCGGTTGGCGCCGCTGCAACCGCGATCGCCGAAGCTGGACGACACGATTCTAGCGAAACTGCCTGAAGACAAGGACCGACGCGGGAGGTTGGTCGAAGTGGTGCAGGCCGTGGCGGCCCACGATCCCGACCGGGCGGAATCGCTGATGAAGCTGGTCATTCGTCGCATTACCGATGCGCTGCGTAACACGCTTTGGAAATTGGACGACACACAGACGGTATCGTGACGAACGAGTGCCTCTGGCTCCGTCAGTGCCGAAGGATGAGCGTCACAAAGAACTTGGCCACATGTCCCACCGAAACAATCGTCGTCAATTCCTGCGCACGACCGCCCTTGGGACTGTTTGTTCTTGCATGACTGGCAAGCTGGCCGCCCAGGAATGTCAACAATCCACGTGTGCCACTGGCTGTGTTCGTGCTGGAGTACCCATGCAACTTAATGATGTGGACCGTCGCATTTGGCGCGAAGAGATCGATGCATTTGTTCCCCAGGACGTCTTCGACATTCACACGCACGCCTATCGTTGGACGTTCAACACCGACCCGGATAAGGAGAATAGCCCCTATACCAAAATGGGCCGGGACTTTCCCGTGTCCGACCGGGCGCAAATGGATGCGTGGGACGCCATGCTTTTGCCGGGCCGAAAGGTAAAACGCCTTGCGTTCGGCTATCCCTTTTCGCCATCATGCGATTTCGAGGCGTCCAATCGTTTCGCGGCCGAACAAGCCAAACTGGTTCCCGGCAGTGGTGCGCTGATGTTGGTCCATCCGTCAATGACCCCGGCTTCACTTGAGGAAAAGATTCGCACTCATGGTTTTCTCGGTTTCAAACCATATCGATTTTATTCCACGTCCGGTGACCCTGTGGAATGCCGAATCACGGACTTTCTGCCTGAGGAGCAAATCGCCGTTGCCGACAGACTTGGCCTCATCATCATGCTGCATCTTGCCAAGCGGGACGCCATTGCGGATCAGGCCAACATCGACGATCTTATGCGGCTGACGTCCAAGTATCCGAATGCGAAATGGGTTTTGGCCCATTGTGCCCGAAGCTACTCGGCTTGGGCTATCGAGCAGGCGGCCAAAAGGCTTCGCGGACTGCCTAATCTCTGGTACGACACCTCGTCGGTCTGCGAATCGGACGCCATCGAGGCTCTCCTAGCCGGCGTTGGAATCGACCGTGTGATGTATGCAAGCGACAATCCGGTCGGTGTCAGCCGCGGAAAGTATATCGCCTTCGGATATGCCTGGACCTACTTGTGCGAGACAAACCATACCATGGGCTTGTCGCACTGCAACCCGCAAATGACCTTTGTCCTCTATGAGCAACTTCGCGCGATGCGCCGGGCGTCGTTGCGACTAGGGCTCACCTGCTCGCAAATCGAGGATATGTTCTGCAACACGGCGACGCGGTTAGTCCAATCAGCACGTCGCGATCT
>JAEWUR010000532.1 GCA_023397045.1 Planctomycetota bacterium | reverse complement strand
ATATTGCCGTCGGTCCCATTTTTCTCCGCGAAATACCCGATCGCGTAGGTGGCCAGTTCCGATTCCGTGTTGCCGAAGGCCATCAGGCCGATATGCCGTTTCGGGGCCATCACGTCGTTCGCCACGTTGCGCTCCATGAACGTGATGTAGTTGTCGCTGGTCAATTCATCCAAACTGTACGGTTCCTTGAAGTGACCGATTTGGACGTTTTGCACCCAAGGCAAATCCGTAATTGCGAAATACGTGTCCTTGCAGCGGACCTTGTCCCTGCCGGCAAAGTCGTACTCGATCTGGTATTTGATCACGTTGAAGCCGCCGCCGTAGACGGCCAATCGTGCGGTTCGGAATTCCACGCCGTTTTGTTCGTCATGCCGGGCCTTGTCAATGGCGTCCTGCGAAAAGCCGGCCGTGTCGATATGGATTCGCCCGCCGGGCGTCGCGCTCATCTTGCCGGCCTCTTTCGCCTTGTCCGCCTTGGCCTTGTCGTTAATCTTTTTCAACTGCGCTTCGACCTCGGCCAGACGCTTGGCTAGATCGTCATCCGGGGCGTTGACGTTTTCCGAGGCCAGGTAGGTCTGTCCCGTCGGGCTCGCCTCGGCCGGCGCCGCATAGCCGGAGTAGTACGGCGCTGGCGCCGGATCGAGGTTCTGTGCTCGGGCGGCGCTGGCGCCGCACACGACAATCGCGGCCAGCATCCAAACCGGCCCGCTGGTGATGCATTTGTGCATGGATGTTCCCCCAAGTGGAGTAGAATTACCGGTGCCCCCGTGTTTTTTGTTGTGACGGTGCAATTCGATGCGACCACGGCTTTCCCTAGATTGGGATAAAGTAGTGCATTTGGTATTGCACGCATCCTAAGAATAAAACTCGGGACCCAACCCGGAGGAATTGAATTAGAGAAGAGTTAGGGCCCGTTGCCCGTCACGGATCGAAGGTCGCCGGATGGCACAAACGGCACAGCCCGCGAAGTTTAACATAAAACGAGGCTTCAACGTCGACTTGACCCCTGCATCGGCCCAAAAATTCGGCGCAATGCGGCATACGCGAGCAGGATGGGGATTACCAGCAAAGCCAACCTAGACCACCGGACGAGAACAATCAGAATAATCGGCATAATCAGCAGAAGCCAGTTGGGTAGCTTCTGGACGTCGTCGTAGGCCAACCACGCCGCCGCCAGGATTGCCCCGCCTCGCCAGCAGCATGCCAGCGTGATTTCGGCGTGCGGCCACCAAAGGCCGACGACCACCGCGCCGGTCAGTAGGGCAATCGCAGAGCAGGCAAGAATCCGTCGTCGCATGTCAACTGGTGGGTTGGTGAGGATAGGATGTTCGGAACCGGGGCTTCGCACGAAAACTAACCGCCATCGTCTTTTTCGGGCAGCGGTTCGAGTTCCTTGGCCAATTCAATGTCCGTTTCGAACGGCTCGCCGTCGCGGACGACGGTGACGTGCATTTTCTGGCCTGCGTACCGGCATCCGATCTCCCGCTTGACGTCGGCCGCGCGAGCGGTCTTTCGCCCGTCGACCGTCATGATTCGGTCGCCAACCTTCAAACCGGCTGCCGCAGCCGGCCCCTTCGGATGGCAAAAGGCGATGATCGGCTCGCCAGTATAAATGTTCGGCCCTTTCAGCCCTAATCCCGCCAAACCGGGAAAAAGGTCTTCGCCTTGTTTCAGACGCAGGAGGTTTCTTTCGACTTCCTCCATCGGAATCGCGAAGCCGATGCCCGAGTCGTACCACTCGACGCCTGCCAACTCGTCGCCGGCCTCGGGCGAAAGCGGCACAAGGATGCCAAGCACTCGCCCGCGAATATCGAGCAACGGCCCGCCGTAATTGTTGGGCGAGACCGCCGCATCGGTCTGGATGGCCTTGCCCCATACACGGTCGAGTGCGCTCAGGATGCCCACCGACAGGTTTGGCCGCTTGCCGTCAAACGTTCTTCCCACGGCGATCGTCCATTGGCCGATGCGCAGATCACCAACCGGACCGATTTCGAACATTTTCGCCGACGGCGTATTCGCATTGTCCGCCGATGCTGAATTCCTGTCGTCGTCGATCTTCAACAGCACCAGCATTCGCGAATGGTCCGTCGCGATCAGCTTGGCCGGCCTGCGAACGCCGTCATCGAGACGCACCAGGATTGACGACGGCTTGTTGACGAAATTGAAGGCGCTCGAAATCACATGTCCCTCGCGGTCGACAAGCAACCCCGTCGTCGGACCAAGCCCGAAAAGCATCCCGCCGACGCGGTCGTGACCGCCGATCGTCTCGATCTGGACCACGGCCGGGGCAATCCGATCCACGGCGGCGACGATCGCCGCTTGTTCGTCGGCATCCAGATCGTCAGCCGACGAAAACGATGGAAGGAAAATCGCTGCAACCAACGCAACGCTCGCACCGCGCAACAGCCATCGCATCGCTGGCAAACGTCTCCGGACGTAATCCGCGGGCTGGCTCATCATTGATCCTTCGTCGGCATGGCGGCGTCTTTCTGAAGTGTGAAATCGACCATTTCGTGCCCTCGAAGCACCGTAAAATGAACCGGGTCTTCATGATCGATCCATTCGAGCGCGGAATCGAGGATTTTGCACGACTGGACGAGCCGGTCGTTGACCAAAACGATCAAGTCGTCCGGTAGGACACCTGCCGCGGCGGCCAGCGAGTCCGAGCGAACGTGGTCGACATACGGCGGCGTCCGTTCGAGGACGTCGGGAATCAGCACGATGCCCAGCGATTCCAAATCGAGCGAGCGCGACGGCCGTCTCTCCGAATCTTCCTCCAACGTTGCAACGAACGTCCCGGCGCGGATCTCGTCGACCGACTTCTGCAACTCGGCGATGGGAATCGCGTAGTTGAGCCACGCGTTGTTCTGCGCGTTGCGAAGTTCTTTGCCGAGCATCGCGGCCAACTCGCCGCGGCGCGTCACCAGGGCGCCGCCGGCCGCTCCCGAATTGTTCGTCGTCACGTCGAGCACATAGACCGGCCCGTGGTAAGGCGTGGCGAAGGCGCCGCGCCGGGCTTCGAGTTGTGCGACAACCGAAACGGTCCCCTTCTGAACGCTGACCGGCTCGCTGCCTGCCGCAACGCCGAAAATGTTGCTTAGCGCCAAGATTCGCGAGCCGGCATCAAGTTTCACGGCGTCCGCCAGATTGAAACAGGGTAGTTTCACGCCAGGTTCGATCTTCAACACGGCAATTTCCAGCCGCGGATCGGCTCCGAGCAGCTTCGCAACGAATCGCTGCCCATCGCTGAGAACGACGGTGATCTCATCGGTGTCGAGCACATGGCTAAACGCCGTCAGGACGTGTCCCTCGGGCGAGATCAGGATGCCCGACTGATAGTTGGCCATACCCCGGACGCCGCCGGCCCCGTAGATCTTCACCATCTTCGGCTCGACGCGGTCGATCGTTTCGACGACCGAACCAAAAACCGGCGTCGACAAAACGAGGACGACGCCACAAAGAATGCCAACCATCCAAAGCGGCGTGAAAGACGGGAGACGGCCGAGACGATCGCTATTTCTCACAGCGGGCCTCCTTCACGTCGAACACGGCGAACACTTCGTCGCCGTGCCGAACCTCGATCCGGCCGGGAGCATAGAACCCCTGATGGTCGCCGTAGTCCGACAAATAGACCTCGCACGGATCGCTGCCTTCGTCGGCAAACATCTCGAGCGCCAACAAATCGCCGGCGTTGGGATCGAAATAGAACTGGCAAACAACTCCCTTATGCGACCCGACCAGGACGTCGACCAGACCGTCGTGACCTCGCAACGGCGCGGTTCCATAGTAAACAACGTCGCCAAAACGGCCGAGCCCCTCGACGGCCAATCGCCGCCAGAGATAGAGCGCCGGCAACAACCCACCGCTATTCTCCGGCAGCAGCGAGTCGCCGAGATTTCCGCCGGCAGTCCACACGATTTCCTTCGATGGCAATGTCAGCGTTGCGCCGTCATCGGTCAGCCGCAGTTGAAAACCGCCACCGGGCTCCGTCGCGACGTCGTTCTCACCTCCGGTTGCACTTCGATTTCCGGCGAACGTCCAAATACCCTTCGTATCGTCGAGTTTTGATCGGGCCGCCCATGCCGAC
>JAEWUR010000476.1 GCA_023397045.1 Planctomycetota bacterium | reverse complement strand
TGCCCGTATCGGCCGACGGAAACGCCGAAGCCCAAGAGTTCCGTGACCACGCGCCGCGAGACCGTTTGGCATACCGAGACGGTGATTGAGCATCGGCCTCGTTTGCTCGGGAGGCTCCGCCGATGAGTGAGGCCGGAGCGAATGACTCCGTCGGCCTGCTGCTGGCCACCGGGTTGCGACAATCCCGGTGGCTGCGGCAGCGGCCGGGCGATGCCCGGTGGATGATCGCCGATGGTGTCAATTACTTGAAATGCTCGTGCCGGGACGGCTGTGAGATTGAGCGGATGCGGTCGTATCTGGCTGCTGGAATCCGCTCGCGTTATGGCAATCCGCTGTTGGTGTGGTTTTTGATGAACATCGCATTGCCGATCGTTGTGAAGTTGGTGGTGGAATGGTGGGTTCATCGAAAGGAGCATTGACGTGGCCGAAGTCTTCGAGGTCTGGTCGCCGTTGATCCAAGGCGGGTTCGCCGTCTTCGCCCTGCTGCTGTTGGGCATCAACGTCTGGTTGGTCAAGCAGCTTCTGCGGGTGTTGAAAGACAACAACCGCGTGATCGCCGGCAACAGCCGGGCCATCGAGTCGGTCGCCATGATCGCCACCGACACGCGGATGCTGATGAAGGACATCCGCGACCAGCTTCTGCAGCGGCCGTGCCTGATGCCGGACGACGTTCTTGCGGATCGGAACGACGGGCACTGCACTTTGGAGACGTGATCCGAGAGGAAGGCTCATTGGCGGATCAGACGGAATGCCAATTCCATCTGATCCGCCATTTTTTCTACAAACGGAGGCGAGAATGCAAGTTGAACTGTGGCCGATCGAGCGGGTGAAGGAATACGATCGCAACCCGCGGAATAACGACGCGGCCATTGGACCGGTCGCAGAATCCATTCGGCAGTTCGGATTCAAGGTTCCGCTTCTGGTCGATCGCGATGGCATATTGATCGCCGGGCACACGCGGATTCGGGCGGCCAAGCAGTTAGGACTGGCCGAAGTGCCGGTTATCCAGGCTGACGACCTCACGCCCGAGCAGGTGCGTGCGTTTCGGATCGCCGACAATCAGTTGGCAACGATCGCTGACTGGAACCTTGAGTTGTTACCGATCGAACTGTCGGAACTCCAGGCGGTAAACGTTGATCTGAAAGTGCTCGGATTTTCCGACAACGATCTTGCCAAGTTGCTCGATACGACTGCGAAGGACGGTCTCACCGATCCAGACGAAGTTCCCGAGCCGCCGGACGAGGCGATCACGAAGCCGGGCGACTTGTGGATTCTCGGCAACCATCGTTTGCTCTGTGGCGACAGCGCCAATCCCGAACACGTCGATCGCCTACTGGATGGCAATACGATTCAGCTAGTGAATACCGACCCGCCGTACAATGTTCGCGTTGAACCGCGGAGCAAGGCCGCAATCGCTGCCGGCAACAGTTCATTTGCCACCTTTGGCCAACAGGCAACCAATGCGCTGCAGCACCCTGAGAATACCGAGCCCGTCGTTCGCAAGTTGCGTCCGAGAGATCGTCCATTGGAAAATGACTTTGTCTCGGACGAAGAGTTTGAGCGTCTGTTACACGGGTGGTTCGGTAACATTGCTCGCGTCTTGGACCGTGGAAGAGCATTTTATATCTGGGGCGGCTACGCGAATCTCGCCAGCTATCCGCCGGCCTTGGCTGCCACGGGGCGACCGGTCGCCAGCGGCCACTCTTCGGGAGGTTCACCGGATGGCCTATACCTCAGCGGAGTGGTTGTGTGGAATAAGCTCCATCCTGTTTTGACGAGAAAAGATTTCATGGGCGCGTTTGAGCTTGCGTTCTACGGATGGAGAAAAGGCGCGGCACATCAGTTCTTCGGTCCCAACAATGCCACAGATCTTTGGGAAATCAAAAAGGTCAGCCCGCAGAAGATGATCCATTTGACTGAAAAGCCTGTCGAGTTGGCCGTCCGCGCGATGCAGTATTCGTCGCTGCCTGGTGAGAATGTGCTCGACCTGTTCGGCGGTAGTGGAAGCACGCTGATCGCCGCCGAGCAGACCAATCGGAAAGCGTTCTTGATGGAGTTGGATCCTTTGTATTGCGATGTCATCGTTCAGAGGTTCGAGGCCTTCTCCGGTAGAAAGGCCGAACGATATGCGATGGCTGCCTGAATTCCAAACCTATCCGTCTATTGTCGGCGACGCCAATACCCAGGTCGCCGGCTGGTATGAGCAACTGCAACAACCATGACTACATCAGGCTCCAAACGACGAAACACCAGGAGATACGGGAAACGAGCAACCCGGCAGTACCGGTATGTACTTGATAAGATAGGCAGCGAATCAGCATCGGTGGCGACTCGGTCTGCGGCTCGGTTGACCGCTATGACGAATTGCTGCGCAGCTTCGGCCGATCTCTCACGATACCAATCCCTCGCCGAGCGATATTCACGGGAAGCCAGCCGATGGAAAAGAACCCGAGAAGCTGGCATTAGTTCTCCGCCCGCAATTCGGACCAATCAACGCTTCCCTCACGATCGGCAAAACGGCGGTCCAGTTCTTCAACAAACGAATCATCGTCTAAAGAAATCGCAGAATCGTCCACCGGTGTCGTTTCTAATAAACGAGACGCCAGGGCAAGCCGTTCCTTTTCCGGTAAACCCAAGGCTGCTTCAAAAACCGTTTCTGACGACAAGTGCATGGGTATCTCCTGTCTCGGAGGAATTATTTCAATTTACCCTTTCCCTATACCTATTATGGCGGATTTCGCGCGTTTTGTCGAGTCCCTGCCAACGGAGCCTCATAAAACAATGGCTAACACACTCCTATATATCGCCAGCCCCTACAGCCACGAGGATCCTGCCGTCCGTCAAGCCCGGTTTGAAGCCGTTTGCCGCATGACGGCCGAACTGATCCGTCAAGGCAAGCCCGCGTATTCTCCGGTGGTCCACAGTCATCCGCTATGTCACTACGGTCTGCCGCTTTGCTGGGATTTTTGGCAGAGGCACGATCTACGTTTTTTGGAAATGTGCTCAGAGGTCGTCGTTCTCAAGTTGCCTCAATGGGAAAAGAGCGTTGGCGTGAATGCCGAGATCGCCGCCGCCCGGGCGATGGGCAAGCCGGTGACATTCATGGAACCGGTGGCATCTCATTTGGGCAACGCTGTTGCTTGATACTCGCCGCTTGAGAAATGAAGGGATCGGCAATGAGGGGTGGAACACTTTTCAGCGGCATCGGAGCACCAGAGCAGGCCATGCCGTGGGTCGATTGGCGATGGTCGGCTGCCCTGTTTGGCCACAGGTGTTCGACGACCAGGCAAGGAATGAGAAAAAAATCCCGCGCCGTTTGACCGGCCGGGATTGGAAGAAAAGGACGTCTGCGAATGCTGTTATCGGTTCAACACGAACTTGCCCCGTTCGCTCTTGCGAAACCGCGATTGGCTGCCCTTTTTGGCGATCTCACGGGTCAACGCGGCAGCCAGCGTAGCCGAGGGCGTCTGGCCGGCTGGCTTCCAATAGCCTTTGGCGAAGGCAACATCCGTGATCTCTTTGACGTTCATCGCAACGCCGGTCTCCTCCAACACCATGACGGCCGCGTCGAGGCCGCTGAGGCGTTTTCGTTTTGGCGACTTGTCCGTGGTCGCCGGTTTGGCGCCGTCGGCCTTGGGCTCGTGGCATTTCACGCAGTCGCCGTCTTCGTCCCGTTCCGTTGCGCCACAGTTCGGACACACCGATTGGTCGCGAGTTGTGGAGTCACCGGCAAGAGCCGACGTCGATCGTGGTGTGGCCCCGGCCTTCGAGGCGGTCTTGGCGTTCTTGACGCTCTTACCGTTTTCCGTAACCGCGTTGGCGTCTACGACCGATCGCAACTTCGTGGCCGACCGGATTCTGACCGATTTCTTGCTGGCCAGGCTCGTGGCCGTCCATCCACCGTACTTGCTCACGGCGTCGATCCGCACTTGGACCAGCTTGTTGGTCACCTTCGCCATGTAGACACCGCCGATCTTGACTTCGTTCTTCTTCATCTTCGTTCTCCTTTGAAAAATAGAAATAGCGTTCGTTACGGTACAAAGTTCATTCCACACTCGCTGCACAGGACGGTTTCGTCGTCCTGCCAAACAAGCCGGTCCTGGCGTCGTTCGCCGCATCCAGGGCAGGCAAATTGCGTATCAACCAATTGGGCGTCGGGCGGATCGATCTCTTCCGCGATCGCCAAAAGGATGTCGATCAGATCGTTGGCGTCGATTTTGGTCGAACGTTGGCCGGCATCGACCGCCTTCTGCATCGCGGCGGCCGCTCGGCGGATGGCATTGGCAACTTCTGTTTGCATCTTCTGGCCTCCTTCATCCGTAGACCCGCTTTGCCAAATTCCCGGTCAGAAAATCCAATACGGCCTTCGTCTTGGCCGACGCCGCCGGGGTATCCATCCCGCGGTCCCAGTTGAAGACAGTTTCCTTGTTCTTCAGCCGGGCGATCCAGAGCTTCGAGATTCGGCTATTGCCCAATTCCCAATCGGGGCATTCCGCGTGTTCTGCGAACACCAATGCGTCAAAGCAATAGTCCGCGATTGTCCCGCGAACCCAGGCGCCGCCCGAGCTGGTTCGCCGTTCGAGCTTCGTGATTCGCAAGTCGTCGCCAATCGTGTGGTTTGTCGCAGTTTTCTTCATTTCGAATTCTCCGTGGTTTGGGGATGTTTGATGTTCGTTCGTATAACCAACATGAGCCATGTTTTCGCGATAACATCAAGCGGAATGTGCCCAATGTCTGTAATGAACATGTAATTGTTTTTGAAAGTGTCGATGTCATGCCCGAAACCAACCCTTCTGGACAAACATCCGCCGCCATCAGCCCCCAATCCTTACGGCTGGAGGATTTGGCCAAGATTCTCTCGGCGATGGGGCCGAAACCGGTCGCCGTCGAAATGCTGCACGCGGACATCGATGACGGCGCCCCGGTGAACCGAGACGGGACAGTAAATTTGATTCAGTACACGGGCTGGCTAGTCCGGGAGTTATTGCGACGTGGCGATTGATATTCGCAAACTTCGATCTTCCGAGTTGTGCCGGCTGCTGAACTCAACGCCGTTGGGCGAGGTGCTTGGTGAACGGGACTTGTATCGTCACCGCAACCGCGCCGGGTTCCGCATTGGGGACGGGCGCTACATCGATCTGTTTCGTTACACGGCCTGGCTTGCTGAACTGCACCATGCTCCCAAAACGCAGCCCGAAGCAGATCCCTATGCCGCTACAAAGGAGCGAGCTCGATCCCGAGCCGCGGCGATATCTCTGGCAGGTCGGGATATCGGTGAATTGCCGGATGTCGCCAATCCCGAGCGACGGTTGCGGGCCAAGAGCGATTTTCGATTTTTCTGCGAGTCGTATTTCCCGTTGACGTTCCACTTGCGGTGGTCCAACGACCACTTGAAGGTGATTGCCAAGATCGAAGAGGCGGTTCTCAAGGGCGGCCTGTTCGCGATGGCGATGCCGAGAGGCGCCGGCAAGACGAGTAAAGCTGAAATCGCCTGCCTTTGGGCTACGCTCTACGGCCATCGGGACTTCGTCTGTCTGATCGGCTCGGACGAAGGGCACGCGATGGACATGCTCGAATCGATTAAGATGGAATTAGACGGGAATGATCTGCTGGCCGAGGATTTCCCCGACGTCTGCTTTCTAATTCAGTGCCTTGACGGAATCGCCAACCGTTGCAGTGGACAGCTCTACCAAGAAGAACGGACTCACATCGGTTGGACGGCCAAGGACATTGTGTTGCCGACGATCAAGCCCGCTGGCTGGCTCGACAACCCAGAACTGCGGCCATTCGTTGATAAGAAGGGTTTCGCGCTGGCCAGCGGTGCGATCGTCAAGGTCGCGGGCATTACCGGTCGGATCCGCGGCATGAAACATAAACGCGCAGACGGTCGCACCGCTCGGCCTTCGCTTGTGGTAATCGACGACCCCCAAACTGATGAGTCCAGTCGAAGCCTGTCGCAGTGCGCTACACGCGAAAGCATTTTGGCCGGTGCGGTTTTGGGACTTGCCGGCCCTGGCAAAAAAATCTCGGGCATCATGCCCTGCACGGTGATTCGACCCGGCGACATGGCCGACAACATTTTGGACCGCGATAAGCATCCGGAATGGAACGGTGAGCGGACCAAGATGGTCTATGCGTTCCCGACCAACGAAAAACTCTGGATGCGTTACGGAGAGATCCGCGCCGAGAGCCTGAGGATGAGCCATGGCGGCCGGGAGGCGACGGAGTTCTACGGCGAAAATCGTGAGGCCATGGACGAAGGGGCTGTTGTGGCCTGGCCCGAGCGACACAATTACGACGAACTCTCAGCAATCCAACATGCGATGAACCTGAAACTTCAAGATGAAGCGGCGTTTTTTGCAGAATACCAAAACGAACCGCTGCCCGAGGAGGTCGATGACGACGATCTGCTGTCGGCCGATCAAATCGCGGCCAAGATCAATCGCATCGCGCGGGGGACCGTACCGATCGGCTGCAACCACCTGACCATGTTCATCGACGTCCAGGCGAAGATGCTGTTCTACGTCGTCGCCGCCTGGGAGGACGATTTTTCTGGGTATGTGGTGGATTACGGCAGCTATCCCGACCAGAAACGCGGTTACTTCACGCTCCGCGATGCCCGGCATACGCTGGCCACCGCATTCCCGGGGACGGGCTTGGAAGGCTCTATCTATGCCGGCCTCGATGCGTTGACCGGTCAGCAATTATCGAAGAAGTTGCGTCGGGACGACGGCGCCGAGATGCAGATCGAGCGATGCCTGATCGACGCCAACTGGGGCGTTTCGACGGATGTTGTCTATCAATTCTGTCGGCAGTCGGCCCATTCGGCGGTCCTGCTGCCCAGCCACGGCCGGTTCGTCGGCGCTTCGAGCGTTCCGTTCTCCGAATACAAACGAAAACTCGGCGATCGTGTCGGACACAACTGGCGAATCCCTAACGTTCAAGGGAAACGGGCCGTTCGCCACGTCGTGTTCGATACCAACTACTGGAAAACGTTTTGTCATGCCCGGTTGGCGGTGGCCATGGGCGACAAGGGTTGTCTTTCGCTGTTCGGGGACAACCCCGTGCAGCACAGGCTCTTCGCCGAGCATATCACGGCCGAGTACCGCGTGAAGACGGCAGGCCGCGGCCGAACGGTCGATGAATGGAAACTCCGGCCCGAGGCCACGGAAAACCATTGGCTCGATTGTCTCGTCGGTTGCGCGGTAGGGGCGTCGATTCAGGGTGTCACCCTATTCGGGACTAGCCAGGCTGTGGCGCCGAAGCGACCGCGGATCAAGTTGTCTGAATTACAGAAGGTCAGAAGATGAGTGGAAAAGCCAATTGCTCGAAACCACAGAATAATCAGCGCGGCCTTCGATGTCGAAGGTGTGGCGGCAATCGATTTCATGTCATCTATACACGCCCCTATCGTGGCGGTCGTCTCGTCCGGCGTCGTCAGTGTTGTAAATGCGGCACGCGAATGACAACTTGGGAGCAGGCAATCGGACAATCTGCATTATCTGAAAACTCATGAATGGCAATCACTCGCAATTGACAACTTCTCTAGGAATTCTACAATGCCGGCAATCAAGCGTGTGTCGTATGAATAGGAGAAAAGGAGCAGACCAGTGAAATCTTATGATTTTATTGTGGTTCTGAAGGGCATCGAAATCATTGATATCCACTTGGCTGAGGCGTTGTTCGAGGCCGGATGCGACGATGGTTCACCGTTTTCCTCGTCCGGCATTGCCGCCATCGGATTCAACCGAGAGGCTGACAACCTCGAGTCTGCGATTCGTTCGGCGGTGGCCGATGTGCAGAAGACGGGTTGCACGGTTCAGCGTGTGGAGATTGAAGGAGATTCTCCCTTGTTGACCGGCGTCTCTTGACTCTTGGCCCGGGTCTCCTCTCTTACGGACCTCAACATGTCATTCTCGATGTTGCCAAATATGCCGCATAAGATTCCTGCTCGATTGCGGTAACTTCGAATGGATTACGGGCTTAACGCAACGCTCAGAGCAGTTCATTATATTCGCGGAGGTGATTAACGGTTTCAGGCAAATGTTGTTTTGCCAGTGCAGCGAAATAC
>JAEWUR010000358.1 GCA_023397045.1 Planctomycetota bacterium | reverse complement strand
ACGAACGGCTCTGGCCCGGCAAATGGTATCGGAAGAACGCCATTTCCGAAGCGGTCAAGACGTTCCGAGACACCGTCATCGAGCAATTGGAACTCCAAGGCATCGCCTGCGGTCGCGAAGACGTCTTACTGAGCCGTGGGACGGGCTATCGGTTGGCGGAGTGGATTGTGGTGCGAGACGAGTACGAATAGCAGACGCCGTTTTGCCTCTTTTCTGCAAATGCACCTAGCGATAGAATGGGATCTTGGTTGTTCCCAAATGTTCATCGCGGCTGTTATGCTCATCACATTGCCATGCGACATCTCCTGATTGCGTTGGTTGCTGTCTTGGCAACCGCAGACTATTTCGCACTGATTGCCGAAACAGACGCCATCGGGAGGCATCTTCAGAATTTGTCCGATCCAAATGTAAACGTAAGGATCAATGCGTGCCACGCACTAGGCCAAGTGAAGGAGGAGGATAGGGAGGTCGCCGTCGATGCACTTCTGGTTTCCCTCGGCAAGGAGGCGTCGGGATCGGTTCGTAACGTTGCCATCATGGCACTGGGAGAGATTGGCCCAATCGCTGATAAAGCCATTCCAAGTCTGATTCAGTTGTACCGGGACGGCTCGGGGTCCAAGGCTGAGCTAATCAAGGCACTGGGGCGAATCGGTCCAGACTCGCCGATTGTGATCGAATTCTTGATTGAAGTGGTGCGGGGTGGCCGAGCCGGTGCCGTTCGTCCGATGGGTGATTCAAAATGTCCGACATCTCTTCGCCACGAGGCAATTCACGCGATTCGGAAAATCGGGCCGAAGGCCAGCAAGTCCATTCCAGTGCTATTGGATCTTCTTGCGGTTTCCGCGACGGACATTGATCATCAATCGCAGACATTTGAATTCACGGCGGAAACACTGAGCGTCGTCGGCGTCGCAGACAAGCGTGTACTACTGGTGCTGAAGCGATTTCAGCAGGGCAAGGGGCTACCCGCCAAGAAGAAAAACTGCCAAGCCTTTGAGAACGCCATCCTTGCCGCCGATTCAGCCGTGAAACGCCTACAGCAGGCAGAAGAAGTAACTGGCGGCGAATGAGAGCGTCCGTAGCATTTTGGGCAAGAAGACGCTCCGCAACTTCCCATAAAAACTCGTCGTACTTTCGTGTCCCCGCGACTTTTATGCGGCGTTGGATCGCTGTTGAACATGATCGGGACGGCCCAAAAACACTTCCGATACGCATGTGACAGGAACCTGCCTCCGAGCTTGGATGGATGGCTGATGCCCCCCGGTTCTGGTGGAGTCGGTCATAATCTGGGCATGTCGTGCCGATGATTGTGGCTCCCGTTGTGGTCAAGCCCCCCTAACCACCCGCCCTTACTGGTAATTCTGGGATCACCTCGCTAAAATGGCGTTCCTGTAACGTGTTACGGCGAGAACGGCATTCCGGGATCCGGGCCGATTCTTGACACTCATGTGTTGTCCTGCTCAGTCGCTCTTACGAGACATCTATTCCGTATGCCTCCGATATCAAACGCCATTCGCATCGGCAGTATTGTCCGCGGCCCGACGCTGCCAGAGCCGATCGAGGTCCTTGCGGTTGTCCCAATGGGTAATGCGCTAAAGGTGATCGGCCGCGGCCTACGGACCGGACTTACCCACGATCCCGTCCTCACGCCCCAGCAGCTCGTCCATCTTTCTGTCTCAGCGGATCAGCCGCCATTTGACGGCGATGCCCGCCTCTTCCGCCTTGGCATCGAGGCACATCGCCTTGGTCTGGCCTACGAGTACGATCCGTTCTTCTCCCTGTCGATTGCCCGAGTCGATCCGCTGCCCCACCAGCTCGAAGCGGTCTACGGCTATTTCATGCAGTTGCCGCGCATCCGGTTCCTATTGGCCGACGATCCGGGCGCTGGCAAGACGATTATGGCAGGGCTGTTGCTCAAAGAACTTAAGGCCCGGGGACTCGTGCGGCGGGTGTTGATCGTCACTCCGGCCAACCTCACCTTCCAGTGGCAACGCGAACTCACCGACAAATTCCGCGAACGGTTCGACGTTATCCGTGGCGATGTTCTACGGGCCAACTACGGCCAGAACCCTTGGCAGGAACGCGACCAAGTCATCACCTCGGTCTCCTGGGTGTCGGTCGTCGAAGACGCCCGCGAGAGCCTGCTCCGATCACGATGGGACCTGGTGATCGTTGACGAGGCTCACAAGATGAGCGCCCGCAGCGAAGACCACAAGACCTACGCCTACCGCCTGGGCGAGAACTTGTCGAAAATGACGGACCACTTCCTGTTAATGACGGCCACGCCGCACAAGGGCGATCCCGACCACTTTCGCCGATTCCTCGCTCTGCTCGATGCGGATGTCTACGGCAGCATCGAAAGCCTTCAACAGGCAATACGCGAACACGAAGCCCCGTTTTACCTGCGTCGCACCAAAGAGGCGTTGGTCACCTTTCCCGACTCCGAGACTGGAGAAGTCCGAAAGCTGTTTACGAATCGTGAGGTCCGCACGGCTGCCTTCGATCTCGACGGCGAGGAGCTCGATTTCTACGACGAGTTGACCCGCTACGTCGAAGACCAGTCGATGGCGGCCGCCGGTGACCCGTCCGCACGTGGCCGGGCGGTCGGCTTCACGATGGCCATGCTCCAACGCCGCATGGCATCGTCGATCTACGCCGTTCGCCGCAGCCTGGAACGCATGCGAGATCGCCGCGAGAAAATACTCGAAAATCCCGACGCCTACCGGCAGGAGCAGATCGAACGCCGCATGCCCGAAGACTTCGACGACCTGACCGAAGAAGAGCAGCAGCGGATCGTCGACCAACTCGAAGAGGAGGTGCTTTCCGCCGATCCTGCCGTGCTGCGCGAAGAGATCGGCCGGCTGACTAAGCTCATCGAACATGCCAAAGGTCTAGAATCCCGCGACGTTCAATCGAAGCTCAACAAGCTCCGCTCAGTATTGAACGAACAGGGCATCTTCAACGATCCTAAAATGCGGCTGTTGATCTTCACCGAGCACAAAGACACCCTCGACTACCTGGCGGGCGATGGCCGCGACAAGCTCCGCCACATCGACCTGGGGCAAATCACATCGAGTTCGGCCGGCAGCCTAGTCGAACTGATCGTGCGGGAATTACAGCGCAACGACGAAATCACCGAGGGCGTCAGTCCCAGCAAACTGATCAAGTATTGGCCACCGGCAATGGTCGAATGGTCGACGAAAGCCGTGCGCGATGCGTTCTACTCGTCACCGCAGTTGCCGAGATTGCTTAATTGCGACACCATTAAGCGGACAATTTGTGACGGGGTGAGCCAGGGTACGCTTGGCTACGCCAGTAAGGACTCCAGCGGACGGCTGAAACTGGAGAAACTCAAGCAGAGCCTCATCGACGCCGATGTCGAGATCTCTGACGATATGTATATTCTGAAGGCAGAGGACGCACAGAAGTTGCTCGAACCGCCGCGGTTGGCCGAGTTGATTGTGCGACCGGAACACGTGGTATTGAAGATCGGCGAGCAGGCGTCCTTTTCCTGCGCTGCGGTTGATCAATACGGCGAGCCGTTCATTGTGCCGACCGTAGCCTGGTCTGCGACGGGCGGAACGGTCACCGCCGATGGCCTTTTCACGGCCGGGCAGACGGGCGGCCTACACACGGTACGTGCTGATGCTGCGGGATACGAAGCGTTAGCCGAGGTTCGCATCACGACCAAGGACGAACCGGCGCTTCCCCCACCACCGTCCGGCGAACAGATTATCCGCTGGCGCGGCACCGTGCCCCCGCAGAAATGGATGAACCTCTACACGAAGGTACTGACCCGCTTCGCATCGAACCCTGGCCTGAGGCTAGAGGTTAGCTTCGAAGTGCCCATCGAACGAGAACAGGCCGACGGCAAAGTTCAGGAAACGCGAGCGGGTTTGAAAGAATTGGGGCTGGAGGATAATGTGACCTGAATAGGATGCCAGTGCTGGCGTCTTTATGCACCGAATCGACCCAGATAGACAGTTTGGGGGCCAGACAACAAGTATGCCAGAGACTTTCGTAGCCTTGATCGTAACCTTGCCGACTGCTGGCACCGTCCTACTACGGTATTCCCAGCCGCAGTCGTTGAGTACCGCAACAGCAAATGGTGCCCACTATGGTGCCGAGTCCTTGGAAAGGGTGCCCACTGTGGTGCCGGACGGCTCGCATCGGGCGGGCACCAGTTGGCACCGATTTGCACGGAAAAGCAGTGTACCAGAGTCGTCGTAAGTGGCAACTGGGTTGCGGGTTGTGCGACGTTATGCTATGCTGCAAAAGAACTTACGAAGCGGAGGGCACGGGGCTCGAACCCGCAACCCCATTACTGGGGCACCACATTTCCAGTGTTCTTGCCAAGCGACGTAACGCTTTGTCTGCTGGTCAGTTATGACGCCCTATCTGGTTGAGGTGCCCAAAGTGGTGACGTCGAATCTGCATCACCTTGCGTCAACCTGCATCGAGTCTCCTTCCACTCTTCTTTCTATCATATCAGGCCTAATGTTTCAACATGCCTCGCGATCATATAACTTGTAGGCTTTCTCCTCCAAGATGGTCGATCCAAGCAACTCGTTGATTTGGAGTTTGACCGCCGAGCGTTCGTCGTTGGCAATATACACGGAACGAGCCAATTCGACGAAGGGGGGGCCGAACTTCTTGTTGGCTTCACACTCGCGAATGTGGTCTTCGATTTCCCAAAGCCTTTCATTGACAGTCGCCAATCGCTCTGCCAAAGCGACCAACTCAGCAGATGACCTGATTGAATGATCGCGAACATCACGAAGCAACGCCAATTCCCTTTGGACATTTCGCGACTTGTTTCCATCGGAAATCCGTCTGGTCTTGATTTCGAGAATCGCAATCTTGTCCAATAGCTCGCCGGGAGCCATCGGGACAGCGATCGGCGGCGTTTCAAGCCTCGTAGCCGGATGAAGCCGCGATCGGTCGCCACCGGTGATCGTTCGCAGTTCTGACGCGATACTTTCAAACACATCTTCCCATTCGCCGAGCGTCTTCTGGCGAAATAGCCGCATTGTGGGATACCAGGGGCTGTCATCCCGATCCAGCAGCCATCGCCAATCGGGCATCATCGGCAAGGCGACCCAGACCGGGACACCAAGTGCCCCGGCCAAGTGCGCAATGGCGGAATCCGATGTGATGACCAAATCAAGATTCATCATCACGGCGGCCGTGTCCATAAATGGGCCCGCCTGTTCGTCCAAGTCACGGGAGATATCCTCTACATGGAAGCGTTCGCGGATTTCATCGAGTTGCTCGGTTCCGTCACTTTTTTGAAGGCTGATCAAACGGATGCCGGGAAGTTCTGCCAATGGGCCGTATTGTGCCAGAGGAATGGAACGACAATGGTCGAATCGATACGTCGGATTCCCTTGCCAGCTTATTCCGACCTTAATGCCTTCGATACCGCTCAGTCTAACACGCCATTGCTCGATCAGTTCAGGCGATGCGGCTACATACGGAACGTCGGCGGGAATGTCTGCAAGAGAGGTGCGAAACAACCTCGGCAGACTTAGCAAGGGGGCGTGGAGATCAAAATCCGGCAGGTTTTGTCCAGTAGTAATCCATTGATCGACGCCCGAACAGTTGGCCAGCAGAGGCACCAACCGCTCTTGACACTCGACGATGACTCGTCCGACAAGCTGCTTGACCAACGGCACGTACCGAATGAATTGAATGGTGTCGCCGAGCCCTTGCTCGGCGTGCAACAAGACGGTTTTCTCGGGGGCTGCTTGTCCGTCCCACTGGGGTTGGCAAAAACTGCGTCGGCGAACGTTCTTCAGCAGCCATCGCCACTCATATTCCAGCCAGCCGTGCTCAAAGTTGCGGGTAAGCAGCCAGGCAAACGAACGATTGACGTGGGCATCGACGAAATCCGGCCTCAAGTACAATGCTCGCTCATAGCCGTGGATCGCCTCAGACACATGCCCTTGGTTTTGCAGCGAAAGCCCCAGGTTGTTATGGGCTTCGGGATAGTCCGGTTTCAGTTGCAAAGCCTTCTGATAACAAATGGCTGCTTCCGCCATCTGCCCGAAACGTTGCCGGGCGTTGCCCAGGCTGTTGTGGGCTTCGGGATAGTCAGGCTGGAGTTGCAATGCCTTTTCGATCCAAGGGACCGCTTCGGCTGCTTGTCCCATGTCCAGCAGTGCCGCCCCGATGTTGTGGTGGGCATCGGGATAATCCGGCATCGTCTGCAACGACTGTTTGAAGTAGACAATGGCCTCGGCATATTCCCCTTGGAGCGCCAAGAGTGCGCCTAAATTGTTCTGCGCCAGGGCAAAATCCGGTTTCAATTCCGCGGCCCGGCGATAACAGGCGATCGATTCCGCAAGTTGGCCTTCTTCCTGCAAGGCAAGGCCCAGATTGCCGTACGCTTCGACGAAATCGGGCTTTCGCTGCAAGGCCTGCAGGTAGCAGGTGATTGCCGTTGCGCGTTGCCCTTGCTCTCGAAGCGCAAGCCCAAGATTGTTATACGAATCAGCCACATTCGGCGATAGCTCTATCGCGCGCTGGTAGCAGTCGATTGCCTCAGGGATCATCTGCCTTGCACGGTAGACCTCTCCAAGGTTGTTATAATAGGCCGCGTCGGTGTCCTTCAAGCGGATGGCATAATGGATATGCTCTGCGGCACGCTCGTGCTGGCCTGCCTGATGCGCAACAACCCCTAGCAAGTGCCATGCATCAGGGTAATTCGGCTCGACCTCCAGAATCTGTCGATAGATCCCTTCCGCCTCAGGCAGTCGCCCTGCCTGGTGGTGTTCGAGCGCAACGGCTAATGACTCGGAAATCATTGTCCAAAAAGTTTCGTTAAAGAAAAGGGCCGGGAAGAAGGAATCTGATTATCCTGAAGACCAAGGGCCTGTATACCATGACGCCTTTGTGTGATTCCCACTCCCGACCTTCTTGAAAATCTCTTATCGATTCCGGAAACTCAGAGATAAGTTATCGGTCACTTATGGCTGCCGCAACATTGTCGGCTGAACTCGTTTCTGCACGTCGGTCTCCAACACCCCAAAGGCGGCTTCGTGGCGCTGAATAGTCAGTTGCAGGGCGTGCAGCATCCGCTTGGCGGTATAGAAATTAGTGACGATCCGCTGGGTAACGGGAATTGGTTCAACAGGTACGCCGAATGGCTGTGGGTTCAAGCCGAAATCGATGATTAACTCTTCAGGTGTGCCTGTGACTCTGCAAAAATTCGCATAGCTAGCAATGATTTTAGAGTCATCGATCCGAATCTCGGCCCTCGGCTGCACCGGGGGTGTGATTTCGGCATTAGCGGCGGGTTGCTGGTCGATGTTGTCAATTGTCTGGTCCACAAAAAATACTCCTTGATGTGAAGAAAATGCAACGAACGTTAGTTTGTTATATCAGCAGGTGGTCTGATCTCTGCTTGATGACAGATTTATGGTCAACTGATTGCAAAATATCGTTGGTAAAAAAATACCTCATCGGTAATTGCTTTGACTTGCTATGGGATATCAGGCTTTTCTGGACCAGGACGCCAATCGGACTCTCGGATGTTCAACATCGATTTTAGAACCTCGGGCGATATCGCTGGATTCAGTGTCCGATAGCTTCCATCTGCCATGACGACATTGCAGCCGCTTGGATGATGGCTGGAAATGCTTGGGCGCTGGGAGTCGTTCATTGTGAAACTCATTGTGTCATAATTCAAATCGCGGGGCTCAAGCCATTCAACGCCTAATCCAGTTGCTTCAGCAATTAGGATGGTGTTGCTGCGATTCTCGGAGGCTTTTTCGCCATCGGCAAACGATCTAGTGCCCGATCCAGGAAAGGGAGTTTTTGCACCCTCAATGACAAAGTAATTTGTTAAACGATGATTTTCCTGAGAATCTAGATCGCTGGGACATGCAAGAGCAACAGGTCTGTAAACGCCTGATTTTGCATTGTTCGGGCTATTCCACGGCTCACGGTAATCATATGGTACAGGAGGCCAATCACTGCCCATTTCTTCCACTGCAACCAAAACGCGCCAACTGTGCATTCGAGTTCCATCGGAAGCGTTATAATGGGCAGGAGGCAAATAACCATGCTTATCATAGTACCAAAACATACAACATGAGAGACCATGTAGATTGCTTGAACACATCATCGTTCTTGCTTCCTTCCAAGCTTGACTCGCACAATGCCTAAGACTAACACTTATCACCGTTAGGAGAATAAAGACCAGAATGAAAGCTTTCCAGTGTTGAAATATTAAGCATTTACATCGTGCCATTGGATAATATCCTTACATGCCAATATCTTTATGCACCGATACAAAAATCGAGAAGAACTGTTTGTTAGTAATAACCTTTTCGATTATCCTCATCATATTTTTTTGTATTTCCCCAATAGATTTTTCCGTTGCCGTCAACATATGCGCTTGCTGTGGGCAGATAACCTTTTATATTAGCTCCATTAAACTTAACTCCTTGAATAACATCATAAAGCAATTGCGGCTTTTCTATACTGCCACCAAAAATCCACGCTGAATATCCATTAAGATTATATGCTCCAGAAACATTCAAACCTGTCGTAACATTACTACCATCTGTAAAATGGTAAGCAAACGTTGGGCTGTTGTTCTTTGTAAGAATTAATCCAACGCATGGGCCAGCTCCATAGGTTCCAACATAGGTCTTATTCGGAACATTACCAACCCAATATTGATTCATGTTTGCATTGATCTTATTTGCATTAGAAGGCAATCTTTGAAGGCTGTCGAGATTATTATACCTGGCAATACCTTTAAAAATGTCGTTGTTTGATGGATATGTCCATGAAAAAAATCTTCTTAGCATTCCAACATCTCCACCAAACATGTTTGTTTGTGGGATATTGCCAGTCTTGGGTGGATTCTTTGACTCGGGCGAGTTGAATATTTTCCCTTTCTCCATCGCCTCAGCCCATTCCATCAGTTGAGTGAGATTACTCTTGGTACTAATACGCCCTTGCAGTTCCTGACCATATGTTTTCTGCAGAGAGTCATAGACCTTGTTAACGAGAGATTGATATTTGCTGATTGAAGTTTTAATATTAGGTAACGATGATTGAATTTTATCGACCAGAGTCTGATACAGGCTGACGGTCTTAGAC
>JAEWUR010000355.1 GCA_023397045.1 Planctomycetota bacterium | reverse complement strand
CGACATTTCGGTTCCGCTTGGACTATGGTTCGTTCCGTTGGCCATGATCGTGATCGTCGGCGCGTCGAACGCGGTGAATCTGGCCGACGGGCTTGACGGGTTGGCCGGCGGATGCTTGATTTTTGCGACCGCGGCCGTGACGGCGCTGGTCTATGCCGCGGGACATGCCCAATGGGCGGCCTATCTCGGCGTGCCGCGCATACCGCACGCCGGAGAGATGACCGTCCTCGGCGCGGCGATGATCGGCGGCGTATTGGGGTTCCTTTGGTTCAACTGCCATCCGGCGCAGGTGTTCATGGGCAACACCGGCGCGCTGCCGCTGGGTGGTTTGTTGGGCGTTCTGGCCGTCGTCGCGAGGCAGGAATTGCTGCTGGTCGTGATTGCCGGCGTGTTTGTCGCCGAGGCGGTCAGCGTGATCCTACAGGTTGGTTTCTTCAAGTGGCGAAGGCGCCGATTGTTTCGGTGTGCGCCGTTGCACCATCATTTCCAGTTCCTCGGCTGGCCGGAGAACAAGATCGTGGTGCGGTTCTGGATCGCCGCCGCGCTGTTCGCGCTGGTCGGCGTCGGATCGCTGAAATTCGGCAGCCCCCCGGTTGTCGAAGAAAATCACTGGCTGAACCTTTTCGAGGACAAATTCGTCTATAAGAAGTCGTTGGAGCCCAACGAACTGCGGGAGATGCGAGAAAAGGGGTCGCTGGTTTCCGCGGAATGTCTGTCCAATTCGCGTTTACGAATTGACGAACCCTAGTAACCCGAAGCGTAAGCGAGGCAATCCCTCGCTCACGCTTCGGGTTACGATTCCGATGGACGGATCCTGCCAATTTGGACCGCCGCTTTCGCCCCCCTCTCTCGACGTCGGGGCTGGGGAGTTTTTTTCAAGAATGGGTGGGATGCGGCGAATGACTAATATGAATAATCACACGATCCATGTTGTTTTTACCGGCGGCGGAACAGGGGGACACCTGTTTCCGGGCTTGGCCGTGGCCGAGCGAATGGCCGAAGTGATTCCGCGCGTGCGCATCACGTTCTGCGGCAGTGGA
Organism: Planctomycetota bacterium; assembly: GCA_023397045.1. GTDB lineage: Bacteria > Planctomycetota > Planctomycetia > Pirellulales > Thermoguttaceae > JAEWUR01. The sequence continues at coordinate 2,041 of JAEWUR010000355.1, read as the reverse complement.
AAACCGTTCGAGCAGAAGTATGTTTCGCAGGCGGGCTTCGATTTCCTCGCGCTGCCATCGCGGCCGCTTCCTCGTGGCGCACGCGACTGGATGACGTTTGTTTTCGAGAACATGGCCGGCTACTGGTCGGCGCAGCGTTTCTTGCGCGATGAAAAGGTGACCGTCGTCGTGGGCACGGGCGGATATGCCAGCGTGCCAATGGCCAGGGCTGCCGCGCGAAACCGCGTGCCGCTGGTGTTGCTCGAGCAGAATGTTATTCCCGGCAAAGCGACGCGATGGCTGTCGAAGCGAGCGGCGCTCGTCTGCACGTCGTTCGACCAGACCGGTGAGCGACTGCCCAGCCAGTGTCCCGTGCGATTGACGGGAAATCCCGTGCGAAGGATCGACGGCGCGCGGAGAACCAAGATGGCAAATCGTCTTCTTGTTCTCGGTGGCAGCGGCGGCGCGCGATCGCTCAACGAGAACGTTCCCCGGGCTCTTTTCAAGATCCGAGGGCAGCTCGAGGGCTGGGAGATCGTGCATCAGTCGGGCGAGGCCGAGCTTGACACGACGCGAACGCTCTACGAGAAACTCCAGTTGAAGGCGACCGTGAAGCCGTTTCTGGCCGATATGCCGTCGGCGCTGGCCGAGGCGTCGTTGGCCGTATGCCGGGCAGGCGGTACGACCTTGGCCGAACTGGCTGTGGCGGGCGTGCCATCGCTGTTGCTGCCCTATCCCCATGCCGCCGACGACCATCAGGCTGCCAACGCCAAACACTATGCCGACGGCGGCGGATGCGTTACAATCGACGAGCGTGACGTGTCCGACCGGCTTGACGAGCAGATCGGCGACCAGTTGTTCTTTCTGCTGGCCAACGAGAAGATGCGTCAGCGGATGGCGGCGGCCATGCGCGAGATGGCTCGCCCCCAGGCGGCCGACGATGTGGCCGAACTGGTCTGGTCGATCGTCAGCAGCCAGGCGTTGCAGTCGGCGATGGTCGGCGTGTGAGCCCAAATCATTTCCGGCGATTGTTGGACCAAGGGGATTATATCGATGCTTCGTTGGCGATTGCTGTTGGGCACGTTGATCGTTGCGGCGCTCGTCGGGCTGTGTTGGCTCGATGCTCATGCCGCCGTGCCGGGCATCTGGCTGCTGCCGCTGCTGCTGGTTGTGACGGTGCTTGGCACGCAAGAAGTGCTTGGCCTTCTGGCTTCGGCGGGAATGCGTCCGGCGCGATGGATCATCTACGTGGTCAACGTGTTGATCGTCGCGTTTCCGTGGCTACACGGCGCTGGGTTGCTGGAACCGCCGTTGACGTCGAATCCGTTGCCGCATTTGGCGGGATATTTGGCTGCGGCGGTGTTTGCGATTTTTCTGGTCGAGATGGCGCGATATCGCAAACCCGGCGGCAACATGGCGAACATCGCCGGCGGCATCTTCGCAGTCGCTTATCTGGGGCTGATGCTCGCAATGGCGGTGGCCGTCCGATTGACGGCGGGCATGGGAGTGATGGTCGCGTGGATTGTCGCCGTGAAGATGGGCGACACCGGTGCGTACACCGTCGGGCGATTGATCGGTCGCCACAAAATGGCGCCGCTGATTAGTCCCGGCAAGACCATCGAGGGAGCCTTTGGGGCCTTAGCGTTTGCATGTGCCGGCGCGTGGGTTGCGCTGCATTTCCTGCTTCCGTCGAATACGCCCGAAATTGTCGCGCCCGGACCGTGGTGGGGCGGAATCCTGTTCGGCCTTTTGGTCGGAGCCGCCGGTATGTTGGGCGATCTGGCCGAGTCGCTTCTGAAACGGGACGTCGGCGTCAAAGATTCGAGCACGTGGCTGCCGGGTTTCGGCGGCGTGTTGGACATGATCGATTCGCTGCTGTTGTCGGCGCCTGTTGCGTGGTTCTGCTGGGCGTCGGGCATGTTGGGGCGATAAGCTGGGGAATATGTTACCGAACGGTTAGAGCAGTTTGACTCTCGCGCTAGCGTGTCGGGTGCCATGCTCACGCTTGCCGTGAGCATGCTTTCCTCAGTCTGTAGGTTATGCTTCAGCATAACAGAATGGT
>JAEWUR010000348.1 GCA_023397045.1 Planctomycetota bacterium | reverse complement strand
AATCAACCGATAGTACAAATCGTGCCGAAACGTGCCCTCCGAAACGTTTTTCGCAAGGTCCTGGTGCGTCGCCGAAATCAGACGGAAATCGCTCCGCACCGGCTGGTCGCCTCCGACCGGCAGGATTTCGCCATGCTCCAATACCCGAAGCAATTTGACCTGCAATGGCATCGGAATGTCGGCGACCTCGTCCAAAAAGATCGTGCCGCCGTCCGCCTGTTCCAACAAACCCTTCCGCGGCTGATCGGCGCCCGTGAACGCGCCGCGCGTATGACCGAACAACTCGCTCTCGGCCAGTGAAGGACTGAGCGAGGCCACGTTCACCGCCACGAACGGCCCCGCCGAGCGCCGGCTGTAACGATGAATCGCGCGCGCGGCCAGCTCCTTGCCCGTGCCGCTCTCACCGGTCAAATGCACGCACGCATCTGACGGCGCGACCAACGCGATCCGTTTGAACACTTCCTGAATCGCGGCCGAATGCCCCACGATCGGCGACTCGTCTTGCGGCGCGGCCGTCGGCTCCGTTGGACTGACTGCCGGCGGCTTGCCATGTTCCACTGCCCGTTGAATCACCCGTTGGGCCGCCGCCAATTCAAACGGCTTCAAGAGATACTCGAACGCGCCGCGCCGCACGGCCTCGACCGCGGTCGCCAGGTCGCCGAACGCCGTGATGATAATGATCGGCACCGCGCCGACGGCATGACGAAAATGGTCCATCGCCTCCAATCCGCTCATGCCTGGCAATCGCACATCGAGCACAATCACATCCGGCCGCTCGGCTGCGGCAGCTTCGAGCCCCTGTTCGGCCGATGCCGCCGTCGTCGCGCGGTGCCCCATCGACTCGGCCAGCTTCGACAGCCCCCAGCAAATGCTCGATTCGTCGTCGACAATCAACAAGTGCGACATGAATAGTGGTTAGTGGATGGTGGTTAGTGGATAGTGCCCAATCTCTCAATTCTAGGCCAGCGGAAGCTCTACCGTGAAACACGTCATCCCGTCCCGTCGGTCCCATCCAATTCTACCACGGTGCGACTCGACCAGCCGCCTCGCCATGTAAAGGCCAAGGCCCGTCCCCTCCGGCTTGCCGCTGACGAACGGCTCGAACAAATGGTCGGCCACCTCCGGCGATGGCCCCGGCCCAGTATCCAAAACCCGAAGCATGGCATATGGCGTCTTCGTTCCTTCGCCGTTCGGTCGATGGTTCGACGGATCGCTGCGTCCTACCTCGACAACAATACGCGGCTTCACAGTCCGCTGCCGTCCCACCTCATCCACCGCGTTGACCACCAGATTGACCGTCAACTGCCGCAACGCCTCGGCATCGCCTCGCACCGGGATCGGTTCGTCCGGACGATGATATTCCAATTCGATTCCCGCATGAATGCAGGCAGGCCGCACCAGCGACAGCGCCTCGTCGACCACCGTCGCCAAGCACGTATCCTCGTCGGCCAATGCCCGATCGCGTCCCAACGACATGAATCGCTGCAAATACGACTCCATCAATTGCAACTGCCGCAGCGCCACGTCGAGCGATTCGCTGGTCGACCCGGCCGCACATTCCTGCCGATGCAACTCGATGGCGATGCGCCCTCCGGTTGCCGCATTGCGCAACTGATGGGCCATTCCCGCCCCAAGACGATCCAATGTCCGCAGTTGCTCATGCCGCCGCACCTGCACCTCATAATGCCCAAGCTGCTCGGCCATCTGTTGGATCGAGACCGCCAGATCGCGAATTTCATCGTCATGTCGCCACAAGGTCTCCGGCTCCGGCGAGAAATCGCCCCGGGCGATCGACGCCGCGCGATTGCCAAGCCGGCGAATCGGCCGCACGAAACGATGCGCCAGCAACGTGGCGACGATAATAATCGCCACCGACGCAACCGCTCCCGTCGCCAAGATCGGATAGGCGGTCTGATGCATGATGGCCGACCAGCGATCCTCGGGATACAACACCACGAGCGACCCTGCCCGAGACGCCGGACGTCCGCCCACAAAAATCCGTTGGCTCAAATAGCTCCGCCCACCGAGCACCGTCGTCGGCAGCGCGGCCAGGTCGCTCGATGGCTCGCGGTTCCGAATTTGCCGCAACGGTTCCAAGTCGACGCCCGTCAGGTCCAACGTGCTCGTCTGAAGCCGGTCGTGGCGGTCGAGCAACACGAATTCCGCTCCCGACAGCCCGCTCATCTGCCGCAAAATCGCCTCGTTCAGCGGAAACCACGCTTCCGTGAGGGTGGCGACCACCCGTCGTAGGCTCTCCTCCTGGGCTTGCCGCGCTCGGCGGCCGCCTATATACGCGCTGCCCAGGCTTGCCAATGTGATCGCCAGCACCACAACGGTGAGCATCGGCGCCAGCAATTGAAACTGTATCGGCCATCTCATAGCTCTCCGTAGTATACCGGGATCGTGACCGAAACGCGACGGAGCCCCCGCACCCACGGAATTCCGTGACCAACAGCGGCCATCCGTGGCTTTCAAACAATAATTTTCAGTATTCCACAGTTCAAACTCTTGGCGCAACCTGTTGCCAACGCTAGGATTGCGTTTTTGTCGTCCGCTGAATCGTGAATAGGCACACCGGTTGCTACTAGACGGAAGCCCGCCCACACGCTCACCCAAAAAAATCGGTGCGAATGGAAGCTGAATGGCTGGAAGCTGAACAAGTTAAACAAGTGACGCAACGACGTTCGTAACGGCAACCGTTTCTTTTGCAGTACAAAATCGTTGTGTGAGACCGATAAACGTCCAATTAGTCAAAAAATAGAACCCGCAACAAAGGTCGATCATGGCAGCACATATTGCGGAAAAAAAGGGAACCTTCCAAGAGGAAGTCATCGAGGCCACACCCGGCGGTGAACGCCTGGTCCACTGTCTCCAATGCGGAAGCTGCGGCGGCTCCTGCCCCAGCGGCGCCGAGATGGAATATACCCCCCGCACGTTGATCGCCATGATCAACGCGAATGACCGCAACGCGGTTCTGGCAGCAAACACCATGTGGGCGTGCGTTTCGTGCTACCTCTGCACCACCCGATGCCCCCAGAACATCCCCATCACTGACATCGTCTACGCACTGAAACGCATGGCGATTGCCGAACGCCGCTACCGGAACACCGACGCCCCGGCGCTGGCCAAGACGTTCACCGACTTCGTCGAGCGTTTCGGCCGAAGCTACGAGGCCGGGCTGGCCACCGGCTATCACCTGCTCCATCGCCCGATGGGCGTGGTCAAGATGATGCCCATGGGCATGCAGATGTTCGCCCGCGGCCGCATGGCGATCCTGCCCACCAAAATCCGTCAAGTCGATCAGCTTCAAGCGATCATCAAGAAAGCGAAAGAGTTGA
>JAEWUR010000345.1 GCA_023397045.1 Planctomycetota bacterium | reverse complement strand
GCTCGGGCGTTTCGAGCATGTTCATCTTCGCCTTGACCGCGAACTCCAACTCCTGCTCGTTCGGATGCTGAGCGAGAATCTTCTCGGCAGCCGTCAGAATGGCCGCTCGCATCTTCTTCAACGTTTCCATATCTTGCGGAGGCGGGCCGCTAATCAGTTTCGTGATGTAAGCAACCAGAAGCTGGGGCGAGCTGTCGGGCACCGCATAGGGATCGGCCACCGGTTTGGCCGCTTCGCCGCCGGCCGGTTTAAGCTGTTGGATCGCCGGCTTCTCGGCGGGTTTTTGCGGATCCTCAGCGGCCGCATGCAACCAAGCCATCGCCGCAACGCCCAACACGGTCACCACGTTGATGATTCTCGCCCTACGCATTTCTCACTCCTTGCCGGGTTATTCCGCGAATCGTAGTTTTCGATCTGCTCTGGATCCCCCAATATTATACGTTATACCTAACCTTGCGTCCCAGAGGCGGAGCCTCGACCCCCTCTTTGGATTATATCCCAGGCCTCGACCGGCGTCTCGGCAAAGTCGATCAACTCGAGATCTTGGTCAGCCACCGTGCCCGTGTCGGTCAGAAACTGGAAATCGATGACCCGCTCCCAGTATTCCCGGCCGAAAAGCACGATCGGGATGGCCTGCATGCGCCCCGTTTGACGAAGGGTCAGGGCGTCGAACAATTCGTCCAACGTGCCGAAACCGCCGGGAAACGCCACTAACCCCTTGGCTCGCAACAGGAAGTGGAGTTTTCGCATGGCGAAATAGTGGAACTGGAAGCACAGATTAGGCGTGATGTAAGGGTTGGGCTGCTGTTCCTTGGGCAAACGAATATTCAGCCCAACCGACTTCGCGTTGACGTCGTAGGCCCCGCGATTCGCCGCCTCCATGATGCCCGGGCCGCCGCCAGTCACAACCACATAATCGCGCGGCGGGTCCGATTGACCGGCCAGTGAAACCAATCGGGCAAACTCCCGGGCGGCGTCATAATAGCGGCTCAATCCCAGAATCTGTTCCGCCTGGAAAACCGCTCGCTGCCGCGTCCGGTCGCCCGGTTGATCGGCAAGCGCCGACTGCGCCGCGTCTAATCTTTTTTGGGCAGCCGCCGGCTCGACGATCTGCGTGCTGCCAAAAACGACGATTGTCGAACGGATGTCGTTCTCCTGCAAATACAATTCGGGCTTGAGCAGTTCCAATTCTAGCCGGGCCGCCCGCATCTCCGGCCGCGCCAAAAAATCAACGTCCTTGTACGCAACCCGATAACTCGGCAGTTGAACCAGTCTCTTGACGTTTTCAGATTCGATCATGTCTTCCAGTCCCTTCTCCCTTTCGGGAGATGGCTTGTTCGTTCGGTCCCCCCTCCCACCGGGAGAGGGCTAGGGTAAGGGCTGCATCACAACGAATGCAAAAATCCCGCAAACCGCCAGCATCAAAACCAACGTTACGCAGAAGAAAATCAAACTACTCGGGATTCGCAGCCGGGGCGACGCCCGTTGCGGCAACCACATCGGAGCAACAAAAATGCCGGTCCACAACGCGACCATCAGGACGGCCTGCCAGCCGAGAAACAAACCGGCCGACAACAACCCCAGAAGCAGCCCTCGCGGCTTCTCGCTGCCGATGAATCCCCAGGCCATCGCACCGACCAGAGCACCGGACGCCAAACCAACCAACGCATCCAAACCACCGATCATCCAGGAAGGATAATCCGGCGACAGCCGTAGTTCGATCGCGGCCGACATCGGCCGCAACTGCGGCCAAACCAACGGCGCCGCGAAGCCTACCACCAGCGCCGGCAGAAACAATCGCCACGGCGCGCGATGGCCGTCGAATTCGATCAGACCCGCGCACAGCAACGTACAAAGCAGCAGGAGATGATACGGATAGAGGCCGTAGAAATCCATCCGGTTCATCAACGGCAGTTCGACGACGGCCAGCGCACCGAACATGAGCGCCGTGACCGCCTCGACAATCGGGTATCGCGCGGAGATCGGGTTATGGCAATTCCGGCAACGCCCTCGGAGCATGATCCAACCGATCACCGGCACGTTATCGTACCACGCAATGAAGTTGCCGCACTTCGGACAGCGCGACGGCGGATGGACGATGCTCATCCCAAGCGGCAACTGATACACGACGACATTCAGAAAGCTGCCCACGGCCCCGCCCATCGCGACCAACCAAACAACCATCAGCCAAAATGCAGCAGCGGGAGTGAGCATGAATAGTGCGTAGTGGATGGTGGGTAGTGGATAGTCAAGTATACACCGTTTCCAACCGCAACATCCCGAAAATTCCGAACGACCACTTCTGGTCGCAGCGTATAGCGGGGCTATCGCTAGAGAATCCCGTGCAGCGGACCACCGGGCGCGGCCAGCGCGTCGACCCGGTGCGTCACGGCCGGGTCCTCGACCAGCGGCGGGGCGTGATGCGGCTTGCTCCGAGCGTCGATCACCAACGAGCCGAAACAGCCCCAATGCTTGTCCAACCAAAACGGCTCGATTCCGTACAGGTCGGTCGCCGGATTGCTCCGCGTGAACGTCGTCCAAAGAAAATTGTCCAACGACTTCGCCGCAAAATCGCTGTCATCCACAACCACCACCAGCGGAAAACCGTTGATCGCATCGTGCCGATTATAGCAGCCGCAGAACTGCGCGACGGTCTGATCCGGCCCATGATCGGCCGACTTGTGGGAAAAAGGGGTCAGGTCCAATTTGTGCGCAGCACCCTCCGGGCCGTTCCGGCAAATTGGACCTGACCCCTTTTTCCCATCCGCATAGCTTCGCCCCTCGACCACCAAAATGCCCGGCAAAAACACGCGCGGCCGGCGGAAACCCAACGACTCCGGCAGCACCAAGCGGCTGTCGCATGCCACCGGCAACGTCCGCAACGGCCGGCCAACCGCCGCGATCACCACCTTCGAACCCTCGTTCAACCGATTGCCCGAATAGTCGAGCGTGTCGATCGTCGTGCAGGTGTGGAAGTGCAAATCGCGACGCCAATCGACCCGTTCGAGCATATGCCGGAAGAACTCGGGCACGTCCTTCACGTCCAACTGCGGATTGTCCTCACAGGCCGCGATCCAAAGATACTTCGCCAGTGACATCTGCCCATGGCCGAGCATCGCGTTGGCCAGCGTGAGCAATTCGCGCGGCCGCTGACGCTCTTGATAGGGCACGTACCGCTCGCTGCCGATGGCCAACAGCAGCGGATGCACGCCCGACGCATCGACCGCATGCACCGCGCGAACGCCGGGAATCTGTTTTGGAACGACCGGGCCAACCAACTCGTGGATCAGCTGGCCGAACATCGTGTCCTCTTGCGGCGGTCGACCGACGACCGTAAACGGCCAGATCGCCCCCTCGCGATGATAAACGTGCTCGACCTGCATCACCGGAAACTCGTGGGCGAGGCTGTAATAGCCCAGATGATCGCCGAACGGCCCTTCAGGCTTCAGCCGATCG
>JAEWUR010000307.1 GCA_023397045.1 Planctomycetota bacterium | reverse complement strand
CAAATCCCCAGTCCCTAACCCCCAGTCTCTAGTCCCCGTTTCCATGGAAACCGACGCACTCCTAATCCGCCGAATTCGCGATGGCGACTCCGACGCCTGGAGCGAATTGATCGATCGCTACGAAGGCCGGCTGCTGGCCTACGTCGGCAGCCGCACGCACGATCGATCCACCGCGGAAGACCTGGTCCAAGAGACGTTCATCGGATTCCTGACGAGCTTGCCAAACTTCGACGGTCGTCGGCCGATCGAGGGCTTTTTGTTTTCCATAGCAGCCCATAAGTTGATCGACCATCTGCGCCGTGAAGGCCGTCGGCCGACACTGCCGATGGTGTCCGGACGCAGCGACGCGAGCGATTGGGAACCGGTCGGCAACGCCCGGCCTGCCAGCAGCATCGCGCGCAGCGACGAGCGCCGCCACCTCGAAGAGACCGCGCTGGTCGAAGCGCTCGGCCGGCAGATCGAACACATCCGCCGCCAGGGTCAATGGGAACGGCTCGAGTGCATCGAGTTGCTGTTCGTTCGCAGTTGGGCCAACAAGGACGTCGCCACGCACCTGAAAATCTCGGAACAAACCGTCGCGAATTACAAGTTCGAGTTCATCGCCAAAATCCGCTCCGAAGTCCGTTCGCAAGATTTGTCCGAAGAGGTCTTCCCGGAACTTTCACACTGACCGTCGCCATGATGAAAAGTTTCAGCAATTCCGATCTCGAAGCGTATCTCGACGAATCGCTGCCGCCGGAAGAGATGGCGGCGATCGAAAAGTCTCTGCGCCACGACTCGCGTCTGGCCGCCGAGTTGGCGGCAATCCACCAGCGACGCAGCTCGGGCGTCCATTCGCTCGGCGAGATCTGGCGGCGGCATCGACTCAGTTGCCCGACGCGCGAGCAGTTAGGCAGCTTCCTGCTGGGAGCCTTGCCCGAGGCGCTGGCCGGCTACATCCAGTTCCACGTCCGCGTGGCTGGCTGCCGATTCTGCCAAGCCAATCTGGCCGATCTCGAAGCACAGCAGGTCGAAACGGATCAAACGACCCAAACCCGCCGCCGGAAGTATTTCCAGTCCTCAGCCGGCTATCTAAAGGCGAAGAAAAAATAGCCCAACGCGTCTAGCTCTCGCCCGATCAAGGATGAGTTGTCGCCAAATCGCTCTTGATATCGCACTCCGGCAGTTGCCCGTGTAATTTTTGAACGCCCTTGGCCGTCACGGCAGTGTGCGTCACATGCAGCGTCTTCAGCCGATTCATCCCGGCCAGGTGTTTCAATCCGGCGTCGGTAATGCCGGTCCGCCCGAGGTGAAGAAACTCCAAACCGTCGAGTGGTTCGAGGTCGGCAAGGCCCGCATCGGTGATCGCGGTGTTGTCGAGATTCAGCCATGTCAGTTCGGCCATCCCGCGTATGTTGGCCAAACCGGAATCGGTGATCCGCGTCGTCCAAAGATTCAACTTCGCCAATCTCGGCAACGTCGACAGGGCCTTCAAGCCCACGTCGCCGACGTTGGTCTTGCTCAGATCGATGTCGCGGAGGTTTTTCATCGTGGCCAGCGTCTCGGTCCCGGCGTCAGTGATCTGCGTGCCGGAAAGCCGCAGTCTTTTCAACTTTTTCAGTGGAACAAGCTGTTCGATGCCCGCGTCGCCGACGGCGGTGTTGGCCAGAAGCACTTCTTCGAGCAATGGCAACTTCTCAAGACCGTCCAACCCGGCATCGGTGATCTTCGTCCCGTCCAAACCGAGCGACCGAAGATCAGCCAAGCCTAAAAACGCTCGCACATCGGCATCGGCGATCGGCCAATTCGACAACTTGAGGCTCCGCAACCCTGGGAAGGCCGTCAATCGCGCGAAATCGAATTCGCCGGGCTGGGCACGCGAAAAATCAATGGCCACGACGTCGCCATGCCCGTCGCGTTTCACCGCCGCGCCAATCTGTTCGAGCGCCGCGGTCCCCTGGACTGCATCGCGTGATATCGTCTGATCTGTCTCATCCGCCAAACTGACCCCGGAGAGTCCAAAGACAGAAACGGCGAGCAAATAGCTCGCTGCCGTGAAAAAACGCATCAACATAACAAACACCTCCCGAAAAATCGACAGGGCGAAACCCCTTATTTCCTTGAGCCGATGAATCCATTATAATAAATCAACTGCGTTTTCCCACCTATCAGACCTCACCGGTATTTATTGGAGATTCTCGCATGAAACGCCCCGGAATGCTTCTGGCCATTATCGCCGCGTCCGTCGGACTGTCGGCCTGTGTTCAAAATGACGTTGCCGCCGCCGAGGCGAAGAAGAAAGTGCTCGTCTTCACCCGAAGCGCCGGTTACGAACACCCGCCGGTCATCCGACAGGGCAACGAGTTGAGCCCGGCCGAAAAACACCTGACCCAATGGGGCGCCGAAAACGGTTTCGACGTCGTCTGCACCAAGGACGGCGCGATCTTTGACGGCGACCTCGACCAATATGACGCATTCATCTTCTACACCTCCGGCGATCTGACCGGCGAGTGCAGCAATCCGCAGCCCGACGGACCCATGTCGCCCGAAGGGAAGAAGCGATTCTTGAATGCGATCGAGGACGGTAAGGGTTTTGTGGGCATTCACGCCGCGACCGACTCCTTCCGCAGCGACGGCATCGATCCGTACATCGCAATGCTCGGCGGCGAGTTTCTCACGCACGGCGCCCAGCAAAACGCGACGATGAAAATCGTCGATCCGAAGTTCCCCGGCATGACGGGCCTCGGCAATGAGTTCTCCATCCATGACGAATGGTACTCGCAGCAGAAGTTCCCGAAAGATCTGCACGTGATCCTGGTCCAAGAGACCGCCGGCATGACGGGCGACGTCTACCAACGGCCGTCGTATCCCGCCACCTGGGCGAGAATGCAAGGCAACGGCCGCGTCTTCTACACCTCGATGGGCCACGACGAGATTTGGACGAACCCGACCTTCCGCCAAGTGCTTCTCGGCGGCATCGATTGGGCCCTCGGCAACGTCGACGCCGACGTGACCCCGAACATGGAACAAGTCACGCCCCGAGCGAACGATTTGAAGAACTAGTGTAGTACGTCGCGCCGATGTGACATTATCCTGTGTGTGCCACTGGCTCTGCCAGATCCTGTGTGTGCCACTGGCTCTGCCAGTGCCCGGATTCGACCGCAGTTCAGCACTGGTAGAGCCAGTGGCACACGCGGCCCCGCTTAACCGTCGGTACGATGTCGTTCGCGCGAGCAAAGCGTCAATCGAGCCAATCCTTCGCCTTCAACCGCTCCGGCGTGTAATGTTCCGTCACGTAGCTGATGTCCTTGCTGATCAACGCTTCGACTTCCAGCTTGAACCCGTTGTCCAGAAGCCGCTTGATCTCTTTCTGCCAGTCCTTCTTTTGGGCGAACCACGGATAGCTGGCAATCTGCTTCGCCCGTTTGCGGTCGGTGTCGGACAGCGAGATTTTCACGCTGTCCGATAGCTTGCACTCTTCAAAATCCTTCGATCGCAGCCCGATGAATTTCGCGTCGGGAATCGCCATCCGCTGCGACTCGTAGGCCAGATTGATCGACCCCTGCTTGATCACGCTATAGATGTAGTATCCCCACGGATCGTTATCTAAGAGGCAGTAGATCGGCAGTTTCAGCTCGTCGTGCAACCGGTGCAACATTCGGCGCACGCCGCGCGGCGGCTGACCGCTGCCATGCGTCAAAATGCACTTGTGCTTGCGCCAAAATTTGTCCTCGTTGAACCGCTGCCAGACCGTGTCTTTTTCGACATGCAGGATGAACTTCGCGTTGCAACGTTTGAAGTCGATCACCGACGGCTCGACGATCGACGGAATGCCGTAGCCGCCGGAGCCCATCCGCGAGCAATCGATCTCGTCGCCCGAATCGTTCAAAACGATCTCGCCGACCATCTCGCCGCGTTTTTGGGCGTACAGATGCAGCTCCTCGCGAAGGCTGTTCAACAGCACTTCGCAGTCCTCGATCACCGGATCGCATTCGCCCTGGTCGGCGAACGTCTCTTCCTTGGTGCCCTCGATCGTGTGCTTCAACAGGTAGTAGAGACCGCGGATGCTGGTCGTCTTTCCCTGTTCGAGCAGTTGCGTCACGCCGCTGGCCACCAGCATCGTCTGCATGTAGGTCTTCGCCTGCGACAGGTTGAACAATTGCCGCCGGTTCGTGTTCTTGCCCATCTCGATAAACCGCCGGGCCTTGTTATACTTCACATTCGACAGCGACCTTGTCGGCACGTCGACGAATGGATCGCGCTTCTTGCCGGCCAGTTCAACCACGCCGTCGGCCAACTCTTGCAGGCGTTTGATCGTCTTCGTGTCACGGGAGTTCAGTTTAGTTGCCATGAAGTCTGTTGTTCCAATATCAAGTGATGTTCAATGATTGCGATGTAGTGGCGTTTAATGTATATTGCCTTCACTATGCTCTCGATCAACTTCCACCCCAAACCCGGCCACGTTCTGATCTGCGACTTCAACACAGGCTTTCGGCCGCCCGAGATGGTAAAAAAACGCCCGGTGGTGGTCATCTCCAAGAGTCGTCAACAATTAGTTACCATTGTCCCGCTTTCAACGACAGAGCCAAATCCGATCGAAAAATGGCACCACGAATTACGAGATTCGTCGCTGCCGACATCGTTGCGTTGCACACGGCACTGGGCCAAGTGCGACATGGTGGCCACCGTCGCGTTTTGGCGTTTGGACCGAGTTTGCGTAGGAAAACATCCGACAACCGGGAAACGCATGTACGTGTCGCATACTGTTTGCCCGGAAGACCTTGCGGCAATTCGAGAGGCCGTGTTACATGGCCTCGGGCTAAATCCGACTTGATTCTCCCGTGCGATTAGGCGATAATTCATTCGTTCCCCTTCGGGGGCTTGCAAGACTGTGCTTAACAGCACAGCAGGCAGCGGCGAAGCGATTGCAAGCTGGCCGTTGCCTTGATCAAAAGGCCCTGGAAACCCCGGGGCCTTGTGCTTTTCTTGAGCCCTTATCGTTGCGATCCCTTCGTTGTGACGATTTTGTTGGAGCATCTGGATTCAGTTGTCGACAACCGCTTTCACGCCGAAGCCCTCGCCTCTTCCTCCGGCGGCTCGGCCGAGACGATGATGACGTTATCGCCGTAATCTTCCGCCTCGGCCTCGATCGGTTTGCCGCGATCGTCGAGTTCGACATCGGCCTCGGCCGTCCGTTTCCTGGCCACTTCCATGAGTTGGTCGTACAGCTTCTTGCGGTCTGTGCCGTTGACCCGGCTGACGGCCGTCGCCACTTCGCCGATGTAACGCAGAAACATATTGCGACGCTCGCCTTCATGGCGCACCCGCAAACGGCGACGCAAAAACATGCCCAGCTTGCGCCCGACCGTTTGCAGGGCCAGGCGCAGTTCCTTCTGAATCTCGGGATACGAGGCGACCGCTTCCTTCGACTCGTTCGTAAACGGAACCCAAACGCTGGCCATGTGGATCATCACCGTGATCGGCCCGTTGGGCAACGACCCGCGCGACTGGCTCAGCC
>JAEWUR010000276.1 GCA_023397045.1 Planctomycetota bacterium | reverse complement strand
CTGTTCGACCGTCTCCTCCTTCCGATGCAGATAGGGCGGATAGTGGAACGTAATCTGCGCCGACTCGACCACCGGCTTCTCGCGAACGCCAACCGAATAGGCCCGGGATTGGGAATCGCCGATCTCGACGCGATACCGAAGCGGTTTGACAATCGACGGAATCGACAGTTTGTACCGGCACTGCGACTTGTCAGCGGTCATCGCCTCTTGCGATTCCGGCTGCCCGTCCGTCGAAATGAACAGCACGCCGCGCTGCGGCGTGCCATCGGGGTTTTCGATCTCGGCCGCGACCTCGATGCTCTGCCCCACCAGAATGTCGGTGTCGCCCGGCGCGACCTTGACAATCCGCACCGAGCCGACCGACGGAACGAATTCCCAGGGGGTCATCAACCTTGCGGCCGCCGAACTCCAACTCGGCAGCAGCATCCCGCAAGCGATGGCCACGGCAACCAGGACGAGTAGAACGACGAACGACTCGACCAGGTCTCGCGGCGTCTGCATGCAGTAGAGAAAACGTCGCCATCGCGATTGCTTCGCGGCGGCGCTGTCGAAACGCAACTCGCCCATCCGGGCCGACGATTGGCGGACGGCGGCCTCGCAGAACGCCGCATTGACGTTCGACGAATCCTCGGCAAGCTGCACGACGTTGATCAAATCGCTGCCAAGCTCCGGAAATTCGCTCTCGACCCGCCGAGCCGCCGCTTCCAGGCTGCGCTCGCCTTGGAGCAGACGCCGGCCAACGCCAAAGAGGATCGCCGAGGTCAAAACAATCCACGCCACCAGAAGCGTCGTCAACGTGGTTTGCGAAAACCTCAGAAAAGCGTCGGCCACCAGGAACGCCAAGAAAGTGCCGAACGAGACGACCAGCGCCAGCACCGTGGTGGTCAGCAGCGAAAGTAGCCACCACTTCTGCCGGGCGGCATCAAGTCGTTCGATCACTGTTTCGGCCGCGGGCGACATCGGTACTCGGCGACTCCTCAATGCGTGACCGCGGAAACCAGAACATTCGTGCCGATCTGCAACGCCGAATCCTCGGACAGCCCATAGCTGTATGCATGCGGAAATCGTTCCCAGCCATTGCCCAAATCGAAACGGCTGTAGACGACCGCGAGCCGCCCGTCGATCGAAATGCCTTCCAACTCCGGCGCGTTGATTCGCCCAAAATCCTCGTAGACTCGCGGCGTGTACTGCACCTGCTCGATATCGTAGTGGCAATGATAGAACGGATGATCGGCCGGCAAGCGTTCGAGTTTCGCCTCGGGCAGCGCCTTTGCAATCTCCCGGCGAAACGCATGATCGAAGGCCATGCGCCCGCAACAGGCATCGGCCAGCAACAACCCGCCCGCCTTCAAATAGCTCCCCAACGCAGCCGCCTCTTCGGCCGACCAGGCAAACTCGCGATGACCCGTCGCATAGACCAGCGGGAACTCAGCCAACCGAGGATCGAGAAGCCGGATGTTCTCCCGCTTGAACTTCACTTCCATCGTCGAGTTGTCCCGCGCATGTTTCAGCAAGTTGTGGACCGCCGAAGGATCGGGATCCCAATCGCCGTCGTGCATCAGTTGGGCGAAAACCAGGTCGTCGCGGCTCGGGGCGCTCTCTTCGTAATAGACTTTCGTCGTGCTCAAGAACCGGCCAAGTTGGAACGTGCCGAGGATGTAGGTCATCAAGTTGGCGCCGACCTGCCGAGCCTCGGGAATAATGACGCGCGTGCCGCGCGGGTGTTCGTGCCCGTCCCAACCGCAGGTCAGATCGCGCGGCGAAAAAATCACGCCCGTGCGACATCCGAAATCGATGCCTACCAGACAAGGCGGTTCGGTGAAGGTCGAGCCGTCGCCCTTCTTGTAGGTCAAATCGCCCAACTTGTAGTAGGCCGAAAAAATCGGCTCCTCGGGCAGCATCCTCCGCAGCGGACGGCCGGGGAAAACCAGCTCGATCTCACGGCGAAACGACTCGGCAAAATCGTTCCAACCGCAACACGCGTCGCCGAGGATCGTGCCGCCGTCCATGACATATCGGGCGAGCCTCGACCGGACGTCGTCGTTGAGTTCGAACTTGTTGTGACCGGCAAAAAGCAACGCCGGCAGTTCGCGAGGATCGAACGAAAAATGCTCGAAATCGGTCTCGACCGCGCGATAGTCGATCCGAAGCGTCTCGGACGACCAAGCCAACAACGTGATGACATCGGCCGGATCGGTCATCCAATCGCGATACTGAATCCGTTTGTTGTCCTGGGTGACCCAGCGCGTCTTGCCCAGCGCGACCTTGCCGATCAGGGCCGGCGGACTGGGTGGGCGTTTCTTTTCGCTCCGCCGCAACGGAGTGACAGGTAGCGGTAGAGGAGGGAACCCTTCGCCGCCGGTCTGATGGTGCGGCTTGGCCGGGGGCGGCGGGCCGCAATCCACCGGGCCGGAGTCTCCCTCGTCGGCGAATGCGACGGCCGGCAAACTCACGCCGCCGACGCTGCCGCCAAACGCGGCCGTCCAACCGAGACGTTCGAGAAACGCGCGGCGCGACACTCCGAGCCGTTCGGCTGGATCCATGACCGGAACCTCTGCGAAAAGTTGCCCTTCGACGGTGAAATACACCTTATCGTATTATCCCAAGACGCGAATCTTCCGTCAACCAAAACCCCCTGAATATCCGCCATTACAACACCCGTTCACCGATGGGTTTTCGATCGATGCGCGTTTCTCGGCGTTGCACCATCGACCCGACCACCCATCCGAAATACAATAGAAGAAGCGGCTTTTCTCGAAACGGCCACGCGGTGAGGTCTAATGATGCCCGACAAATCCGTCTTTGCAGTCTTTCTGGGGGTCGGCATCCTTCTTTCGGTCTTTATTTCAAACATCCCAGGCGCCGAACCACCCGCGTTCGATCCTTTCGGCCGATCCGACACGCAACGCGACGACGCCAGAGCCGGCAAGATCGAACTCTCCGACGGTTCCATGCATCGTGGAATGATCTACCTGACCCGCGACAAGCGCCTGCAAGTCTACGATCGCGACGTTCAACGGCAACGCGAGGTTCCGCTGACCGCCGTCAAAAAGATCGAGTGCGAAGTCCAACGAGAATGGCTCGAAAAGGAGTGGCGATTCAGAGAAAATGCGAACAACGAAAAGACCTACACCGGCCGGAGCTATCCAGCCCGGGAATACCTTCACACATTGACGCTGAACGATGGCCGCTCGATCACCGGGGCGCTCTCGGCGATCATCTACCTCCAACCGAACACGGAGAACGGCGAACCCTCGCCGAATACCACCGAGCCCGAACGATTCTTCCTCAAAAAACGCGACAAAGGCAAACCTGGCGAAGGACTCGATTCGCTCCTCTACATAAAACAGATCGAATTCCAAGAGAACCAATAGCAACCGACAAATAACCTCCAACTTCACCATCCACCATCCTCCATTCACCATCTCTTCTCTCCATGCACCTTTCGCTCGCCCACGGTCATAGCCTCTCGACGATGCTGGCGGTCGCCGCCGTGGCGATGGTGCTGACCGGGGCGTTCTATTATCGCGCCTACGGCACATTGCGGGCGCGGCATTGGATGACGCTGCTGGCGCTTCGAGCGGCGGCCATTACGCTGGTCGTGCTGCTGTTGTTTCGGCCGGTCCTGAGCTATCAGAACACGATGAGCGAGCGACCTGCGGTCGTTTTTCTGCTGGACCGTTCGGCCTCGATGAGCATCGCCGACGATGCCTCGGGCGTCTCGCGATTCGATCAAGCCCGCCAGAAGATGCAGCAATGGCACGACAAATTGAGCGGCGATTTCCGCCTGCTTCCGATCGTCTTTGCCGAGCAGGCCCAACCGCTGGACGATTGGTCTCAATTGCCCTCGATCGAGCCGACGGGCAAGGGGACCTCGCTCAGCCGGGCACTCACGGCCGCGTCGAAAGAACTGCCGCCCTCCGACGTGCCGACCGTCCTGCTGCTCTCCGACGGCATCCACAATGCCTCGGGCGATCCGGTCGCGACCGCCGGCAAGCTCAAAATGACCGTCCACGCCATCGGCGTCGGGGCCGGCCTGCGAGGCAATCTCTCGTATCGCGACGTTCAGGTGACCGGCGTCGATTGCCCCGACCGCATGATTCTCAACAATCTCGCCCGAGTCACCGGCTCGATCGACGCCATCGGGCTTGGCGGCCACGTGGTCGAGGCTTTTTTGGACGAAGACGACCAGCAGGTCGCCCAGGCCGAGTTGACGCTCGACGATACGGAAGGCTCGCAGCAAGTCACGTTCGAGTTTCGTCCAACGGTCAAAGGACGGCATACCTACACGGTGCGCATTCCGCCCGTCGGCAACGAACAAATCGTCGAGAACAACCGCCGCTCGGCCGTTGCGACCGTAACCGAGCCGAGCATCCGCGTGCTCTACATCGAGGGCACGCTGCGGGCGGAATATGGCGCCCTGGTCAACCGGTTTCTCGCGAAAGATCCCGACTTGGAGTTCTGCTCGCTCGTCCAAACGAAACCGAACGTCTTTCTGCGTCGCACGAATATCCACGATCTTCAGTTGAACGCAATTCCGGCCGATCAAGCGACCTTCGATCGGTTCGACGTGTTCATCCTCGGCGATCTCGACAGTTCCTATCTGCGACCGGAGCAGCAAGAGATGCTCACCCAACGCATTCGCGCCGGCGCGGGCCTGATCATGCTCGGCGGCTATCACAGCCTCGGTCCCGGCGGATACGAGGGCACGCCGGTCGGCAACCTGCTGCCCGTCGGACTGGGTGCCCGAGACGTCGGCCAAGTGACCGATCCCTTCCTGCCGATGCTGACGCCCGAGGGCGTGCGGCACCCGATCTTTGCCAACATCGCCGATTTCTTTCCGACGCGCCAAGGCCCGCCAAAAATCGAGGGCCTGCCGCCGCTGGACGGCTGCACGCGCGTCAAAGAGGCTCGGCCGGGGGCCACCGTATTGGCCGTTTGTCCCATTCAAGATTCGATGCCCGTGCTGGCCGTCCAACCGGTCGATCACGGCCGGACCGCCGTTTTTGCGGGCGACACCACCCGGGCGTGGCAGCAAGGTCCTCAGGCGCAAGGCCAGGAATCGCCGTTTTCGCGATTTTGGGGCCAGACCGTCCGCTGGTTGGCGGGCCGAGAGTCCGGCGTCGAGACCCAAGCGAGCGTCGCCGCCGCGACCGACAAGGCCCACTATGAACTGGGCGAACCGATCCGCATCACGGCGATTGTTCGCGACAAGGAGGGCCAAGGCGCCAACAAGGCGGAAGTCGAAGCCACGGTACGCGTCCACGATGGCAAGCCGCAAAAGGTCGCGATGTCGACCGTGACCGGACCCAGCGGACACTTTGCCGGAACCGTCGAATTGTCGTCGGCCGGTGAATACGAGGTGGTCGTCGACGCACGCCTCGGCGAGACGAACCTCACGTCCGACGTAATCCCGATCGAAGTAGGCCGGCCCAACCTGGAGTTCGAAAGGCTCGACCTCGACGAAAACAATCTACAGGCCATCGCCCGAGCCGCCGGCGGTCGATACGTCCCCCTGTCAACCGCCGATCACCTGATCGAGCAACTCGACCGGCAGCAAAAAAAACGGACCGAGCACGTCGAAAAACCTCTGTACTGGCCGCCCGCCTTCTGGGTGCTGATCGTCACCGTGTTGACCGTGGAATGGACCATGCGGAGGAAATTTCAGATGCGATGAGCGTCTTCGAGGTCGATGAAGGTCAGTGTAAGAAGGAAAAAAGGGAAAGAGGAAAAACGGAAATGGAGACAGAAAAACAGGGAGTTGATTCTCTGATCTACAAGGTGATTGGATGTATGATCGAGGTGCATAAGCAGTTGGGGCCAGGATTCTTAGAGAAGGTCTACCGCCGTGCCATTGCGCTCGAGTTAGAACAAGAAGGCATTCGATTCGAGACGGAAAAAGAGATTGAGTTAGGTTACAAAGGCAAGAAAATCGGAACGCATCGTTTGGATTTGTTTGTCGACGATGAGCTTGTCGTCGAATTGAAGACCGTCGACGAGCTTCACAAGAAACACTATGCCCAAGTCCGTTCCTATCTCAAGGCTGTGCATAAACCAATCGGTCTGCTAGTCAATTTTTCCGAATTTCAACTCAACGCACGACGCGTCGAACTAAATCATCAATAAAAACCTATCCTACTTCCCGTCTTCCCCCTTTCCCTTTTCTCCTTCTTACACAAACCGTTAC
>JAEWUR010000270.1 GCA_023397045.1 Planctomycetota bacterium | reverse complement strand
CGCTGAGCGTCACGGACCTGCCCGGCGCCGAGACGGCGTGGTACTACGGGCGCGTCACGTTGTTGAACGGGCAGAAGGCTTGGGCGAGCCCAATCTGGGTGAGCACGGCTCCGGAGCCGTCGTCTGTCATGCTTTCGATCATGGGTGTGGTCAGTCTCTCGATATACGTCTGGCAAAAACGAAAAATGGCCAAAGCGTCCTAGTGAATACGAAAGGCGATAGGATGGCTCGTCCTCCTGAAAAAGCTATACGGCAAGGCCAAGGTTTTACCTTGGTGGAACTTCTGGTCGTGATTACGATCATCGGCATTTTGATCGCGTTGCTGTTACCGGCGGTGCAGGCGGCACGTGAAGCGGCGCGGCGGATGCAGTGCGCGAACAATTTGAAACAGATCGGCCTGGCGATGTTCAACTATGAGAATACGTTGTTGTCGTTTCCGCCCGGCGGGTTTCTTTACGAGGGGGCAGGCAACGGGTTTAGCGCGCATGCACTGATTTTGCCTTACATGGAGCAAACAGCGGTTCATGCTCTCTTTGATTTTCGATACACCATCGATGATCCCGTCAATCGTCCCGCGCCGCCGGCGCTGATTGGGGAACAGGTGCATGTCAAGAGTTATACGTGCCCCAGCGCCTCGGAGGAGAACATCCTCAATAAGGGCCCTTATGGATCGGGTCCGGATCTCAATTGGTACCATCCGCACTATCAACCCGTCATGGGTGCGACGGGCTATGATCTTTGGACGCCTGCGCCGACCGATACGTATCCACGCGTCGGCAACTTGTCCGAGGGAGGATTTGCCACCAACGGCGTTATGAACGTTGACGGCAGTTTTACCCCCGGCGGGAGATCCGTCGGCGGGCATCGGGTTGCCGACGTATCCGACGGAACAAGCAACACGTTTTTGATGGGCGAGCTCTGCTGGGATAGCGGATTGGACAGTTTCAACCTGACCTGGCCGCGCAGCACTTTTGGCGGATCCTCGGCGGAATACGCCTATTGTTGTCGAAACATCCGATACGCAATCAACTCGGTGCCCTACAACAGCGGCAATGGGAACGATGTCAGCTTCGGAAGCCATCATCCCGGCGGTTGCCACTTCCTGCTTGCCGACGGCTCGGTCCGGTTCTGCTCGGAGAACACCGAGCTTCGGCTCTTGCAGGCGGCCGCGACGCGCGCCGGAAACGAACCGACCCAGGCTCCGGAATAGAGCTCCAATCGAGAGAACTTCTGATGACGAAGCAACATTTGATGGCGTGCGGGATCACGGCGATTGTTTGCACGCTATGGCTCACCGGCTGCGACAAACGCGACCGCTTGGAAACGGTTCAAGTCACCGGAACGGTTTCGCTGGACGGCCGTCCCCTCTCGATTGGCACGGTGGTCTTCACGCCGGAGAAGGGACGCTCGGCCACCGGCGCAGTCCAATCGGATGGAACGTATTGCCTGGGCACATACACGGCGAGCGACGGCGCGGTGCCGGGACTACATCACGTGTCGGTCGTTGCTCGCGAGAACGCCGGCGCCGAGAATGCCCGCCGTGGACCGATCGACAAACGGCCGGGAAAATGGCTGATCCCCGAATTCTATGCCGACTACACGCAATCGGGACTCGTATTTGAGGTCAAGCAGGACGGCAGCAACGTTTACGACATCCCGATATCCTCAACAGCCCAACCCAAAGGGCAATAACGCGCATCCCGGGCGATAGACCGATTGCGTTCTCCCTTTCTCAACGAAACAAGGAACACCTCAGATGCAACAACATGGATTTGTTTATCCGCTGATTCTTGGGACGATCGCACTCGGTGTTCTCGCAGGTCGAACCGAGGCCGATGAGGAATTGATGCCGATCGGACTAAGAAAGCAACTTCTCGTCGATAACTACGCCATTGCGTCGAGCAGCGGCGTCGATCGCAAGTTGGGCCAGGTTACCAAAGTGAACGGCGGTCAGCCGATCATGCTGCCCGACAAGCCGTGGGAAGACGATCAGTGCGGTTTTTACGGCACGGTCATGTACGACGAGGGGAAGTTCCGGATGTGGTATCAGCCGTATGCCTATGCCGTGGCCTATGCCGAGTCGGTCGACGGCATCAACTGGGTCAAGCCGAACTTGAACATGTATGATTTTAGTATTGCGGGCGCGGAAGAATTTCGGCCGCGCGAAGGCACGCCGCTGGACTATACCGGCACGGACAACAACATCATCGGCGTCTTCGGCGACGGTTTCACTTGCTTCCGAGATCCCCACGAGACCGATCCCGACCACCGCTTCAAAGCCTGTTACGGACCGACGTCGACCATCCAGGCCACGTTGGCTCATTCGCCCGACGGCATCCATTGGACGCCGTATAACGATGGCAACCCTGTCACGGGCCGAGCGTCGGACACCTATAACCAGCTTCTTTGGGATGAGGGAGGTCAGACGTACCGACTCCTAACGAGGACCGATTATTTTGCGGACAATGGACAGGACGTGCGTGGGACGCGCATGATGGTCAATCCCGATGTCAAAGCCGACCCGACCGCGTGGACTACGGTCGAAAACTGGAAATTTGATCAAGAGGGAGAGAACGAGTACCTGCGTCGTCAGATTTACGGGATGACCGACTCGATCTACGAGGGCGTTCACTTTGGGATGATGGCGGTCTATGAAAATCCAAACGA
>JAEWUR010000231.1 GCA_023397045.1 Planctomycetota bacterium | reverse complement strand
GCACCGAAGCATTGCGGCGAATCTCAATCGTCACCAGCGCGCGGGCTTCTTGGCCAGCAGGAAGTTGCGGGATTCGCACGTGCATGATCTTCACGCCGCCGTCGACCATCTCATAACTGATCTTGGCCTCCGGCGAAATGTCTTCTTCGACGACGCTGACCTGTTGCTCGGGCCAGTCGGTCGGAACGGGCGTATAGCCGACCAGTCCTTGGCACGGCCCTCCGGTCGCCTTGATGATCATTCCGGCCTGCCAACGCGAGCTTTCCGCCTTGCCCGGCTGGGCGCCGTCGGGCTCGCCGCCCTCTTTGAACTGGGCATAGACCGAGGTCGACATGCTTGTAGCGAAAATCGTGAGCGCCAGAAGAATCGGAATCGGTCGCATTTTTTCTCCACCTTGGCCGTAAATGCCTTTTTTCTATTGTAAGTCAGACAAAGTCGAATTTCACGCAAAAAACACCGAAGTCCCCTCGGGTGGGGATCGCCGCCGGCACCGAAATTCCGTATGCTGTCTGGGAGGTTTGCAGATCCGACACGACGTTTTTTTGAAGGCGAGGCACAACCATGACGAAATCGACGCCCGATCGACAGCAGATTCTCGACATGATGGGTGGTTTTCGGCCGGCATGTGTTCTGGGCGCGGCCGCGGAAATCGATGTCTGGACCGCACTGGCCGATGAGTCGCTGACGGCCGAACAACTGGCCGAGCGACTGGAATGCGATCTTCGGGCGCTGACCATGTTGCTCGATGCCGTTGTGTCGCTCGATCTGTTGGAGAAACACGAATCGCGTTATCACACGCCGAAAGAACTACGGCCTTGGCTCGTCGAAAACGCTCCTGAAACGATCCTGCCGATGTTGCGGCACTCGATCAGCATCTCGCGCGCCTGGGCGCAATTGGCGTGGGTTGTCAAAGCGGGAATTCCAACGCCAAAACCGGCGAGCATTCGAGGCCCGATGGCCGATCGAGCGAGTTTCATCGCGGCCATGCACTCGATTTCCGGTCCGATGGCCGACGGGCTCGTCGCACAACTCGGCAGCATCAAGTTCCGCCGGATGCTGGACGTTGGCGGTGCGTCGGGCACCTGGACGATGGCGTTTCTGCGTGCCGTTCCCTCAGCCACGGCGATCATTTTTGACCTGCCCGACGCGATTAACCAAGCTCGCGATCGAATGGCCGACACCGAGTTTGCATCGCGGGTGACGTTCATACCCGGCGATTTCTACGTTGATGATCTGCCCGACGGCGCCGATTTCGCCTGGGTTAGCGCGATCTGCCACCAGCATTCGCGCAAGCACAACCGCGAGTTGTTCGCCAAAGTATGCCGGGCGTTGCCACCGGGCGGCCGAATCGCCCTCCGCGACATCGTCATGGAGCCCGACCACACGAAACCTCGCGACGGTGCGCTGTTTGCCATCAATATGCTGGTCAACACCCCGAGCGGTGGTTGTTTCACCTTCGAGGAATACGCCGAGGACCTTCGGGCGGCCGGATTCGAAAACCCCTGGCTGCTCGTGAAGCATGAATCGATGAATTCCGTCGTCGTGGCCGAAAAACCGTAGTTGATCACGCAGGAGTGCGGTTTCGGGCAGGGTCGGCGAGCCACTTGTCACCACCGGGCGCGGTTGGTACACTGACGAGTTTGGAAAATAGTGAGTTTTTCTGCGATCGAGGACCGTACTGTGCCTGCAACTTGCGTGATTGGACTGCAATGGGGCGACGAAGCCAAGGGAAAAATTGTCGACCTGTTGACCGAACAGCACGACATCGTCGTCCGCTACCAGGGCGGGGCCAATGCCGGACATACCGTGGTCCGCGACGGCCAGAAATATAAGCTGTCGTTGGTGCCCAGCGGCATTTTCCAGCCAGACGTCCAGTGCGTCATCGCCGGCGGCGTCGTGCTCAACCCGGCCAGCTTGCTCACCGAGATCAGCGGCCTGGCCGAGCGCGGCGTGAAGATCGAGAAGAACCTGCTGATCAGCGATCGGGCGCATGTGATCTTCCCGTGGCATTTCGAGGAAGATCGGCTGCTGGACAAACAATGCACCAGCGGCGAGGCGATCGGCACCACGCAGCGAGGCATCGGCCCGTGCTATCGCGACAAGGTCGGCCGGTCGTTGGCCATCCGACTCGGCGACATGTATCGGCCGGACTTCCGATCGCGCATACAACTGATCACCGACGTGAAAAACGAGACGTTCCGGAACCTCGGCGCCGAACAGCTCGACGCGCAGAAGATCTTCGACGAGTATCGCGCCTATGCCGAGCGGCTCAGTCCACACATAGCCGACACGACGGCCTTTCTGCTCGATGCGGTCGACGCCGGCAAGCGGATCCTGTTTGAAGGTGCCCAAGGCGCGTTGTTGGATATCGACCACGGAACGTTCCCGTTCGTTACCAGCAGCAACAGTTCGGGCGTCGGCGTTTCGGCCGGTTCAGGCGTCCCTGGCCGCTACATCACGAAGGTCATCGGCATCATCAAGGCCTACTGCACCCGTGTCGGCGGCGGAC
>JAEWUR010000197.1 GCA_023397045.1 Planctomycetota bacterium | reverse complement strand
GATGACGGGCGCCAACACGAAAAACCGCTTGCCCGAGGGCATCGCCAAGATCTGTTCGAGAATTTGCTCGCGCGTTTGTGCGGTGATCGGTCGGCGGCATTGTGGGCAGTGCCCCTTGCCGACGCGGGCGAATAGCACGCGCAGATAGTCGTAGATTTCGGTGATCGTGCCGACCGTCGAACGAGGGCTTTGGCCGCCGACCTTCTGCGAAATCGAGATGGCGGGATTCAGGCCGCTGATCAGGTCGACTTCCGGCTTGGGCATCTGCCCGAGGAATTGCCGCGCGAAACTCGACAGGCTTTGCACGTAGCGGCGTTGGCCCTCGGCATAGAGGGTGTCGAAGGCGAGCGAGCTCTTGCCGGAACCGCTGACGCCGGTGAAGCAGATCAGTTGGTTGCGCGGCAACGACAAATCGACGTTGCAGAGATTATGCTCCCTGGCGCCGCGAATCAGGATATCGGAAGCAGGCATGAAACGGGTGGCAGCACGTTGGGGCCGATCGGGACCGAAACACAGTATTGTACCAAAAAGGCGTTCCGGGAAAGGGCGGAATGCTATACAAATTTCAACTTCTTTCCTGTGGAACGATCGCCAGCGTGGGCCTTTAGGGAAGATGGGAAGGTAAGGGCGACCCTCGCTTACGCTTCGGGTTACGATGATTAGCGTGTCCGTCGCTTAGACGTTGGCCGCCAATGTGTTATGCTGAAGCATAACCTACGGTGGGTAGAAATGGCGGCTAGCGAGACGTCACTTGGAAATGGGCGGTGTTGTCGCCGGGTTTGATCTCGACGGTCAACGTGGTTGCCGCGTTGAATTGGGGCGGGATTGCCTCGATCTGTTCCTCGATCATCTCGCCGGTCGGCGAAAATGGCTTGGGGATTTTCCGGCCGCTCTTCTTGGCGGCGTGGATTTCGACTTGATAAAACCCGACCATCGGTCCGGTGGCCGCCGTGAGGGAGTACCGGCCGTCGTTGATCTCGGCGCTGGCGACGTTGCCCTTGGCGCCTTTCGCGGGGACGAACATGATCGTACCGTGGGCCAGGGGCTTTCCATCGAGGTTTACGTCGCCGTGGATCGCGTTTCGATCGGTCTGACTTTTGCCGCATCCCAGAGACAACGCAAGCAGGAGCAAGCACGCACAGCCGGCGCGAACGAAAGAGATTTTCGACATTGCTTCAGCGGGCTGTTGGGAAAGTGTGGCACTGGCTTTGCCGGTATTGAACTTCCCCGCATGTTCACGGCACTGGCAGAGCCAGTGGCACTCAACGTTCTCTGAAATCGATTTTTTCACCAGGCTATCTGTCATTCTCCCTCCGGCGGATTGCCGTCGTTGATGAAGGCGAGATTTCGCCACGGGGTCATGGCGATGTTGTCCTGGATGAATCGCACGCTGCCATCGCAGAAGGCGGCATGCACTCCGCCGGGATGCCGGCTCCTCGGGCTCGAGTAGTTCTGCGAGTAGACCCACGTTCCGAAGCAAGGCAAGTTCAGTTCCGGCACGGGAGGGCTTCCGCTGATCGGGCAAAACGCTTCGCACAGGCCGTCCTGCGACGTCGAGTTGGGGCCAAGCGTGACGTAGGAGAACTGGATGCCCGCCCGACTGGAATAGATGCTGCCGCGAACGTCGTTTTCGTCGATTCCCTTCAAGTATTCCGACACGCCCATGGTATTGCTCGTGCCGTCTTTGATGGCGCTGAGACGGGTTCGGTCGCCCATGGTGAAGACGGCCCGGCGTTCTTCGGGAAAATACTTGTAGGCGTTCTCTTCGTCTTGCAAGCCCGAGAAGATGCCTTTGTAGTTGCTGCGGGTCAGCCGGATCGAGCCGGCTTCACGCGTGAGAAATCCGCCAAAACCGTCACTGGGGCATTGCATCGCGGGGACGACGACGCCGATGACCGCCTCGGGCCAGACCGCGCCGGCGACCCAAGGGTTCTGTAGATTGAACTCCGGTCCGTCGATGGCGTCGTAATAGTTTTGCGCTTCCATGTACGGCATCAAATAGTGGAGCAGGTAGACCCATTCGTTTTCGCCGCCGACGGTGGGCCATTGGTATTGGAAGGGAACGTGTGCCTCGGTGCCGGGCGGAAACGCTCCGTAGCTCGATTCGAAATTGTGCAGGCCGATGGCGATCTGGCGCATGTTGTTGGCACATGCAGCCCGGCGACCCGCCTCGCGCGCCGACTGGACGGCCGGCAGCAGCAGCGCAATCAAGATTCCGATGATCGTGATGACGACCAGAAGTTCGACGAGCGTAAAGGCTCTTTTTTTGGGCCGAATTTCCATCGCTCCACCTCGCGGAGAGTGGACGCAAAGATCTGACGAGAAGAAGAAAAGGAGCAGCGAGCCCGGCTGAGCCAATCTGCCATCCCGATTATAGTCAATGGCGGGTCATTTTTGCAAATATTTTTGATTTTTCGCATTCCACCCAGCAGGTGGTGCTGGCTACGCCGGGGATGTGCTGACCCAAGAGCCGACGCGATCTCCGCAACGGGAGCTAATTCGTTTCTGTTGCGGAAGCATTTGTAGGGTGGGTCGAGC
>JAEWUR010000196.1 GCA_023397045.1 Planctomycetota bacterium | reverse complement strand
TGCGCGACTACGGTTATAACTATGTGCGATGCCAATCCTACGTTTATGGCCCCGAGTATTTGGACGTCGCCGACGAGGTGGGCTTGCTTGTTCAAAACGAGATGGGAATGCTCGGCGCGTGGGGTGGAGCAGGCGACGCGCGGCCCTATGCTTGGCCTCAGCCCACGCCCGAATATCGCGACACGCTTGAAAAACAGTGGAACCTGACGGTCCTGCGCGACGTGAATCATCCGTCGGCGAATCTGTATTGCATGAGCAACGAGCTTAACGGAAAGACCGACTTCCCCGAGATCGCTTGGCAGTGCTATCGCGATACGAAAGCAATCAAGCCGAGTGCCTTTGTCATTTGGACGGACGGCGGCTGCAATGACGAATTGCCCGGCGATTTCGTCAACGCCGAGGCCGAGTTCAACGGGAAGACGTCGAAACCCGTCATCCAGCACGAGTATCGCTGGTGGACGTCGTTCCCGGACACGCGGTCGATGTCGAAATATGACGGCGCGGTGCGTCCCTACACGGCCGAGATTGCCAAGGAAACGGCGGCAGCACGCGGACTCGAGCGGATTTTGCCCCAGGCCGTCGAAAACAGCCAACGCCTCCAGTTTGTCGAAGCGAAGACGAAAATGGAAATGTGTCGTCGCGACAACGGCACGCTTGCCGGCATCTGTCACTTCAATGCCATGGACATAAACCCCTCTCCGCAAGGGATTATCGACGAATTCTACGAGCGGAAGCATGCCGACAGCGAGACATGGCTGCAAACCAACGGCGACACGGTCATTCTATGCAGTCTCGGTTTCAACGATCGCGTGCTCGCCGGCGGCGATACGTTGAACTGCGACCTTTTCGTCTCCGATTTTTCTCATCCCGCGCTGCGGCGGCCGTCGATTCGATGGAAGCTGGTCGCGAATCGGACAACCCTTGGCCACGGGCAGATTGACTACGAGCACCAGCCCTATTGCACGTGCAGGGCAGGAAATCTGTCGTTGCCCATCCCCAAAATCACCGTGCCGACCGCGGCAACTCTCATTGCCACGTTGCGCGACGACGAGCGCACGTTCACCAATCGCTGGGATCTCTGGTTGTTCCCCAGCGACGCGCCGTTGCCGCCATCGGTGTGTTGCTATGGCAGTCCGCAGCGAAGTTGGTTGAAAAACCTCGCCGGGGTTCCCAGTATTCCCGCAGGGGAACTTGACCCTCGGGCACAGAAAGTGGTCCTGACCGAGACGGTCGACGCGCCGCTGGCGGAGTTCATGAACAAGGGCGGACGGGTGATCCTGGCGGCTGGCGGCGGACTTTTGCGCACCCATCCCCCGCTGTTCGGCTATGTCAAATACTTTCTCACTCCGCCGGCGAACTATGGCCCCTACGACCAGGGCCAAAACGGGACGATCATCCACGATCCGCCGCTGCTCGGTCGCTTTCCGAACGAAGGCTTCGCCGACCTTCAATTCTTCCGCATGCTCGACGACTCGCCGCCGCTGGACCTCGAAGGGATCGGCATTCCGAAGGCCGACCCCGCGATACGCGTGATCCATCGCTTCTCGACGTTCCAGCCGTTGGCCTATCTCGTGGAATGCTCACTTGGCGACGGCGGTCTCATCATCAGCACGATGGACCTCAATCCAGCCTGGCCGGAAGCGAGATACCTGTTGGCTCAGCTTTGCCGTCATGCATTCGACGGCGATCTTCGGTCTGCAACGCCGCTGCCGCCTGCTGGGCTGCAAAAATTGATTGCCGAGACCGGCACGCCAACGCCCCAATAGGGCGGCGAATCAGCCGATCCCCTTCCTTACTGAGGTCTAGCCCGCATTCCTCACCACTGTAGGTTATGCTTCAGCATAACACCTTGGCCGCTAGGGTCTTGTGGTCTGTCCAGATCGTCGTTACGAATGGCGATTCAGTGCGACAAAATCGCAACCCGAAGCGTAAGCGAGGCGGTCCCTCGCTTACGCTTCGGGCTACGATGTTCCGTCCATTCGTAAACTTGAATTGAACAGCCCACTTGGTTCCGAATGAACCGTTCCGGCCGTGTAAACACCTAGACATCAATCAAAGCAGCATGGACGCCTCCGTCCGCCGGAAGGCGGCTCTTCGGGTTCTATCGCCCCCCCCTTTACGTGGCAAGATCAATCGCGTCCGCGCGCGGCGGCATCGGATCGCGAAAAAATTCGACAACGGCGTCGCGGCGTGGGTATGATGAGCAATAGCCGGAAAATCGCGTCCTAACCGTTTGCTGTGGTTGAGATTGGGACGCGAATTGGACGGTACGCAAGAAATTTTCATACCAATTTTGGATCGAGTGTCCATTAGGTAATTGTTGGGACTTCGGCAAACAATTTTCGATGGGCCAGCCTTCCGACGTTGGTGTTCTGACCCACGATAGCGACGGTGTGTTCCCGAGCCTCCGCGGTTGATGATCCGATGGATTCCGAACAGAACAACAAAGAACTGGGGCCTGCCGAAATCGCCGCACGAACCGAAGAGTTCGTGCGCCTTTTCTCCGAACATCAACAGGATCTGTTCAAGTTCATCTTTCTGCTGGTTCCGAACCGTCCCGCCGCGGAAGACATCATGCAAGAAACAAGCGTGGTTTTGTGGCGCAAGTTTGGCGAGTTTCAACCGGGTACCGATTTCTTCCGCTGGGCCGCTCAAGTTGCACGATTCAAGATTCGGGATTTCCGCAAGGCGGCGTCGCGCGACCGGCATCGTTTCTGGAGCGACGAGTTGGTTCAGTCGATCGCGGATACGCGACTCGACAGCGGCGATCTTCTCGTGCGACAGCGGACTTTCTTGGCCGATTGCTTACGATCATTGCCTGTGATCGATCGTGAACTGATTCGACGGTGTTACGGCGAGCGGTCTACCATCAAATATGTGGCGGAACAACTCGGAAGGCCCGTCAACACGGTTTATAAGGCGCTGAACCGAATCCGAAAGACGCTCATGGATTGTGTCGAAAAAGCCCAACACGTAGAAGAACATCGCAGTTGAAGCATGGCCGTCACTTTGTCAAAAGCTGAGTTGTTCGAGCTGTTCGGCACCCTGTGCAACGGCGAGCTCACATTGGCCGAGAGCGAACGTCTCGCTTCCGTGTTGGAGAACGATCCGAGCGCCCGTCAATGGTATGTGCGGTATCTGGACCTCCACCTGGCCATGATGGAGCCCGATCTGGTAGAGCAGAACCATCCTGGCGATATTGTGCCCGATTTGTTGATGGAGCTGGGCGCGTGTGATTCGGAGGATGATTCGATCGTGATGCCGCCGTCGCGATGGGGGAAATCGTCTTTCGGACCTCCGATCTTTGTCGCGGCGTCCGGCAGCGCGTTCACCCGCCTGTCCTCGGGATGGCCGGCGGCGTACCTGATTGCCACGTTGATTCTCGGATTAGGGGCCGTTATCGGGTCGTTCACGTATGTGTCGCACTCGGTGCCGCATGGCGAGGCAATGCCTTCGATTGCCGCCAACGCAACGAATTCACGTCCGCAGGCCCAAGCCATCGGCCGAATTGTGGGATCGGTCGACTGCCAATGGGCCGACCCGCGACGCGCGGCCATCAGCGGCGTCGTCCGTTTGGACGACAAGTTTGAATTGGCGTCGGGGTTAATCGAGATTGCGTATGACAGCGGGGCCAGGGTCGTCTTGCAGGGGCCGGTCACGTATGAAGTGACTTCGACGGCCGGCGGGCATCTGTCGCGCGGGAAGCTGACGGCTCGGGTGGAGACGAACAAAAAAGCGGTCAGTGGCCAGTGGCCAGTGGCTAGTGAATCTCAGATCTCAAATCCGAAATCGGAAATGCCGGGCTCTCCGCCTTCACTATCCACTATCCACCACCCACTATTCACGATAGATACGCCCACGGCCGTCATCACCGATCTGGGAACGGAGTTCGGCGTAGAGGTGACTGAAGGCAAGACAAGCCTGGTCCACGTATTCCAAGGCTCCGTCGAGGTTGCACAAACCGGTAGCGCGGTTCGTCGTCATGCGGTTCGGCTGACCGAGAACCAGTCCATTCGCGTCGCCGAAGGCGAGGCGGACAGCGAGGTGATCGTCGGAAGCGCGGCCGAGCCTTTGGCGTTTACGCGAGTAGAGGCGTTTGATAACTTGCATCGGCGGGAACAGGTCAAGGGATGCGATCGTTGGCGGGCCTTTTCCGAGAAGATCCGAAAACATCCTTCCTTGGTCGCCTACTACGACTTCCAACGGCGTGCCGACGCGCCGGACGTGTTGAAGGCCGTCGGTTACCTTGGCAAGGGCGAGTTGGACGGCGCCATCGAAGGGGCCACATGGACCGAGGGCAGGATGCCTGGAAAGGACGCCCTGTATTTCGACGGCCATCGATCATGCGTCAAGGTCGACATCCCGCGAAAGATGACGCAGGTCACTCTGGCTGCATGGATCGCCGTCGAGTCGATCAATGACGACGAGAAAT
>JAEWUR010000188.1 GCA_023397045.1 Planctomycetota bacterium | reverse complement strand
GTGTTGGGCGGCAGGAGATCGCCGCACCCGAGCCCGAATACTCGGCCACGGCCTATGTCGTCGAGCAGTCCTCCGGAACGAAATCGGCCGACGTTCGGATTCCTCTGGCGTATTCGCATCGCGATCGGCGACGGGCCGAGGACGTGGCCAATAGCTTGGCCGACCGGTACGTCGAGGATCGGCACGAGGAATGGGCGGTCCATCGCCAGGTGGCGGGTCGCGAGGCTCACAACGCGGTCGAGAAGGCCCGTCGCGAGTTGGCCGAGCGCGAAGCCCGGCTGAATGCCTTCGAGAATGAGGCCGACCAGGGGACCGTCGAGGCGGAACCGATCGGGACGCCGGAGCCGGTGATGGCCACCAATCCGGCGTGGCTCGATCTGAATCGGCGGATCGCCAAACTGAAACAACGCCGCGAGGACCTGTTGGTCGATCGGACACCGGTACACCCCGCCGTTCTGGATGTCGCGGCGCAGATCGAGGAGTTGGAGTCGAAGCTGGCGATTGTGCCGCAACGTATCCCCGGCAAGAACAAGTCAGTTGCCAAGGTGGCGAAACCACAGGCCGAGCCGGTCCGATCGATCACCGACGTGGAGAAACAGCAGTTGGACGCAATGCGTGCGGCGGTCGAAGCGGGCCGGCAAGCGTGTGACGACGCACAGAAGGCCGAAAAGGCGTTGCTTGCGAGCCATTCGCCCGAGCCGAAATACTCGGTCGTCTATGCCGAGGCGGTCGAGATTGCCACGGCATCGGCCTACGATTGGCGCCGTCTGATGGTCGCGACGTTGATGTCGGGCGTCTTGATGGGTTTGGGCATTGGAACGTTTTCGGCGGGCTCGAACACCGATCCGCCGGTCGGCACGATCGGCCAAGTGCGAACGGCCGCTCGGGTGCCCGTGGTTGGCGTGGCGCCGGCCGACGATCCGATCGCCGATTGCGAAGAAATGAGCAGCCGCCAGACGCGCAATCGGCGAACGCTGATGACGATCGGCGTGTTGCTGTTGGTTGTCTGCCCGCTGGTCGCGATCTGGGGCGTCAGTTGAAATAGGCGACGGCGTTCTGGAACATTTTGAGGCCGTCGCCTACCGTTCCGGCTTCGCCTCGCGTCCAGCGCGGGTGTTGCGTCGGGTCGATGTGACGTTCGGGATGCGGCATCAGTCCCAAGACTCGGCCGGTCGCGTCGCAGACGCCCGCGACGTGGGCCATCGCCCCGTTCGGATTGTCCTCGGGCACATAGCGGAGCACGAGTTGGCCGGCGGCGTCGAGTTTGGCCAGCGCGGCGGCGTCGCGAGCGACGAACTTGCCTTCGGCATGGGCAACCGGCAGATACATCCGCTCGATATCCTTCAAGAAGACGCTCTTGGTTCCGCGCGTTTCCAACCGCGCCCAGCAGTCCTGGTATCGGCCGCAATCGTTCAGCGTCAGAGTAGCGGCGGGACCCTTGTCGGGATCGCGATCGAGCAGGACCGGGGACTTCATCAGCACCTGGAATCCGTTGCATATGCCGAGGATCAGTTTGCCGTCAGCCTTGAACCGCATCATCTCGTCGACCAGGTGGTGAAGCATCTGGTTGCCGAGAATTCGGCCGGAGCCGAGGTCGTCGCCATAGCTGAACCCGCCGGGGATGCAGAGAATTTGGAACTGGCGGAACCGGTCGGGCGATTCCAGCAGGCGGTTGATGTGCAGGGTTTCGGTTTTTGCGCCGGCTTGTTCAAAGGCGAACGCGGTTTCCGCGTCGCAGTTGGTGCCGGGCGCTCGAAGGATCAAGACGTTGGGAGTGGACATCGAAGGGATTTGGGATATGGGGATTTAGAGGTTTTTGTCTTTCTTGGAATTTGCAGAGACAAGTGTCGTTAGAGCGGGAGTCGTCGTTGGCGGATCCTGCCTTTTTCGATAACGATTACGGAATTCGGTAGTTCCGCTTCTGGGACGGCTGCCAGAGCTCGCTTCAAACGGTCTAACGATTCTTGCTCGCTATAATTGCCGCCCCGGAATAAGATCAACCCGGGGCCATCCAGTTGCGCCAACGCCAGCAGGCGAGGATAGTCGAGATCGGCCGTTACGACGACCCGCCGCTCCTTGCGTGCATGTTCCAATATCTCGCCGTCCGCGGCGCTCCACAGGTTTGACTCCGCGGCATGCACGGCGTCGTGTCCTTGCTGCCGAAGCCATAGGGCCAATTCGGGCGACAACGGCATGTCGACGAGGAAATTCACCGGGCGAACTCCACCGTTTCCTCCTCGGCGAGCAACGACGCATAGGTCAACGACTCGTCAATGTCGGCGGATTCCAAATACGGATACGCCTTAAGAATCGATTCCTTGGTCTCGCCGGCGGCCAGCAGTCCCAGTAACCGGGACACTGGAAAACGAAGACTGCGGATACAGGGTTTTCCCGTGCAAACCGCAGGATCGACGGTAATACGATCGAGTTTCATACGCAACGGCCTCCTCAGCCAACGTCATTCTACCAGTCCAGTGGCCTTTGCCAAGCATCTTTCAGTTGACCAAGATCGGCCTGAATTAAGGTTACCGAATCGGTAATTTCCAGCGTGCCGTTGTTCACCACTTCACCGATTTGGG
The DNA here is from genome assembly GCA_023397045.1 of Planctomycetota bacterium. Lineage (GTDB taxonomy): Bacteria > Planctomycetota > Planctomycetia > Pirellulales > Thermoguttaceae > JAEWUR01. The sequence continues at coordinate 320 of JAEWUR010000188.1, read as the reverse complement.
CGCAGGGAATGCCTGCCAACGCGGATTCGAAGGCCGAGGCGTCCGATGGCCGGACCTCGCAGAGGAAACGGGTGTTCGATTCGCTGAATAGTAACGCTGCGGGCGAAAGGGCGTTGCCGGAACGTTGGCCGCCCTCACCCCCGGCCCCTCTCCCAACGGGAGAGGGGAGACTCGATGCTGCGCCGCCCTCACTTGCGGGAGAGGGGAGACTCGATGTCGCCTTTTCCCCATTGACGGAGGGGAGGTTGATTTTCGCGCCAAGACCGCCGGCGAAGGCCATTTCGGCAATCGCCACCGCAAGGCCGCCTTCGCTCAGGTCG
>JAEWUR010000066.1 GCA_023397045.1 Planctomycetota bacterium | reverse complement strand
CCCGATGGTCAGATGGGTTTGGAAACGGCGGTGTTCCTCGCGGAATCCGAGTTTGGCCAACGCCTGTTCGATGCGGTCGTGCAGCGCGACCATCTGCGGCTCGCCTTGGCCCGCCCCGATCCAGACGGTTCTCGGCCGAGCGGCGTTCGGAAACGCGCCGGCGCCGCGGATTTCGAGATTGAACGGTTCGACCTGTGCCGCGCCCGTTGAAACCGCCCTGCACACGTCGAGAACATCCCGCTGATGAACGTCGCCGAGGAATTTCAGGGTTAGGTGCAGGTTGTGCGTTTCGACCCAATTGACCTCGGCGGCGGTGCCGTCGAGTTGCGCGATCAGATCGGCCGCCTTCGCGCGGATCGGTTCGGCGATTTCAACGGCGACGAATGTGCGAAGGGTTTTTTTCATTAGATGCAATGTCTCCCCTCTCCCATTGGGAGAGGGGCAAGGGGTGAGGGCGTTCGACGATACGGCCCACTAAAAGCTCAGCATCTTCTTATACTCTTCCATCCGCCGATCGATGTCTTCGCGAGTGATGCTTTGCAGGCGATCGAGGCTGAAGTTTTCGACCGTAAAGCTGGCCGCCAGCGTGCCGTAAGCCAGCGATTCCTTGAGCGTCTTGGGCGAGAAGTCGTTCTTTTCGGTCAGATAGCCCATCATTCCGCCGGCGAAACTGTCGCCCGCTCCGGTGGGATCGACCACGTCGGCCGTCGGATAGGCCGGCAGCACATAGGTCTCGTGTTCGCTGAAGAACATCGCGCCATGCTCGCCTTTTTTGAGCACGACGAACCTTGGCCCCATCTCGCGGACGGCGCGGCCTGCGCGGACCAGGTTGTCGTCGCCGGTCAGCAGCTTGGCCTCGCTGTCGTTGAGCACCAGCCCATCGATCCGCTTCAAAACCTTGTTGAGCCCATCGCGTTCGCTGCGGATGTAGTGGTCCATCGTGTCGGCCACGACCAGCGATGGGCCCGAGCATTGATCGAGCGTCTTCAACTGATGCGCCGGCGAGCCGTTGGCCAGGAACAGGAACTTGCATCGGCGGTACGACTCGGGCAGCACCGGGTCGAAATTCTGCAACACGTTCAACTGCAAGTCGAGCGTCTCGCGATCGTTCATGTTCGGCAGATACTTGCCGCGCCACCGGAACGTTTTGCCGCCGGGCACAACCTGCAAGCCGGTCGTGTCGATGCCGCGGGCCTGGAGCATGCGGGTATTCTCTTCCGGCCAGTCCTCGCCGACCACGCCGGCCAATCGCACGGTGGTGAAAAAACTAGCGGCATAGGAGAAGAAGACCGCCGATCCGCCGACGATGTTCTCGCGCTGTTGGGTGGGCGTTTCGACGCTATCCAGGGCCACGGAGCCTACGACGCATAACGGCATGACAAGACTTCTCCAATCGGGTCGGGGAAAAAACCGAAAAACCCATTATGGACAAATGCCGACGAGTGGCAAGATGCCGAAGCGGCAGGAACCGCCAACCAAACGGCGCTGCCGGACCGCAGGTTGGCCATCCGGCTCCCACGCCAATCGGCTCGCGCATCGCACGGGTGGCCCCGATAGCTTGCCTATCGGGGCGACGAAAGGCAGAAGAGGAGTCGTTATTTCTCGGAAAAAACCTCTTGCGGCTTCGCCGCCCTGATAGCCGAGCTATCAGGGCCACCCCGGCGGGTTGGCAATTCGGCTCCCACGCCAATCGGCTCGCGCACGATGCCCCAAAACCACCCAACCAGGGTACGTGCTGGGCAATTTCGTCGCATTTGACTGCCGAAAACCCTTTGGCAGCGGGCCGGGACAGGTTAGGATGGAGTGTTTCGAGTTAGCAACGATCTTTTGCAGAAAACCGGGACTTTGCGAACGATGGCGTCGAATCACGAAATGGCAATCACCGGACTGGGCGTCGTCAGCCCGATCGGCATCGGCACCGAACCGTTTTGGGCTGCGCTCGAGGAAGGGCGCAGCGGCGTCCGGCGGTTGCCGATCTTCGACGACCCCAGCTTGCCGGCGCCGTTCGGCGGCCAGATCGACGACTTCGACCCGAAACAATATGTCCGCCCGCGAAAAAGCCTGAAGGTGATGAATCGCGATATTCAACTCGGATTCGCGGCCGCCGACATGGCCTGCGTCGAAGCCGGCCTGCGCGAGAGCGTGCCCGACCCCGATCGGTTCGGCGTGTTGCTCGGGGCCGACATGATGCCGTGCGATCTGGATGAACTGACCGCGACGTTCCAGCACTGCATGGTCGACGGCCGATTCCAGCACGACCGCTGGGGGCAGGCGTTCGTGGCCGATCTGTTCCCGTTGTGGATGTTGAAGTATCTGCCGAACATGCCGGCCTGCCACATCGGCATCGCCCAGGACGCCCGCGGACCCAACAACACGATCACCTTGGGCGAGGTCTCGGCGCTGTCGGCCCTCTGCGAAGCGATCGGCGTGATCGACCGAGGTCAGGCCGATGTGGTCATTGCCGGCGGCGTCAGCTCCCGCATCCATCCGGCACTCTGGGGACGCAATCAAGTGATGGGCCAATCGAAACGCAACGACAACCCAGCGGCCGCGTCGCGTCCCTTCGATGCGGAGCGCGACGGGATCGTCCACAGCGAGGCGTCCGCCGCGGTGGTTTTGGAGAAAACGTCGCGTGCCGAGCAGCGCGGTGCGAAAATCCTCGCCCGGGTGCTCGGCTATGCCTCGGCCTATGAGCCGCATCCGAAACGTCAGCCGCTGGTGGGCTCGGCCATTCGCCGCGCGATCGAGGCGGCCTTGAAGTCGGCCCATCTCGCGCCGGCCGAGATTGGTTTCGTGGCCGCCCACGGATCGAGCGACGTTCACGGCGACCGGATCGAAGCCCAGGCCATCCGTGCCGTGCTCGGCGATGTGCCGGTGACGGCGCCTAAGAGTCTTTTTGGGCATCCCGGCGCGGCGGCCGGATCGCTCGAGCTGGTCGCGTCCGTCCTGGCGTTTCAACACAAGCGGATCCCGCCGACGCTGAACTACGAACATCCGGATCCGCAATGCCCGATCAACGTGGTGCATGGCCGACCGTTGCCGCTCGAACGCCCGACGGCGTTGGTGTTGAGCCACTCGCCGAACGGCCAGGCGGTCGCGATCGTCTTGGACGGTTCGTCGGCATGACCTTCAACCCTTGGCGTGAATGACGGAATGATGCCAAACTACCATTCCTTTTCCGCGCAAGTGCGACAACTCGATCAGGCGTTGGTCGCATTGGAGCCCGTGGCGGCCGCCGTCGGCGCCAAGACGGCAGCCGGCCAGGAATGGTACGAACTGCTCCAGAAAAAACTGCTGCCGCAACTCGATCTGCCGCCGTTGTTGGTCGTGGCCGTCGTCGGTGGAACGAACATCGGCAAGTCGGTCGTCTTCAATCAACTGGCCGGCGAAGTAGCCAGCGCGTCGAGCCCATTGGCCGCCGGCACGAAACATCCCGTTTGCCTCGCGCCCGCCGAA
>JAEWUR010000038.1 GCA_023397045.1 Planctomycetota bacterium | reverse complement strand
CGCGGCCACCGTCGGCGACGCCCTTAGCGCAATCGCCGGAAAAAAAGGCATGGCCGTCGTCACTGAAAACAACCAGGTCTTGATCACCTCGCCGCCCGAGTATCGCGAGACATTGCGAACCGTTCGCTACGCCGTGTCCGATCTGACGGGCGACGATCGCGCGGCGGTCGACGACTTGGCCGCGACGGTCCAGAAACTTATTGCGCCGGAGTCGTGGCAATCGCAAGGCGGTCGCGGCACGATCAAGCCCGACGGCGGCACGCTGGTCATCCACCAAACCGGCGACGTGCATCGTCAGGTGTTGGTGTTCTGCGAAAAACTCCGCACCGCGCGGCATAAACCGCTGCGCAGCCAAGAGAACCCCGAACAATTCGCGATGACGCCGCGCGTCGATCGCGCCAAAAAACTCTTGTCGCAACCCGTGACGGCCAACTTCCACGAGCCCACGCCCTTGTCGACGATCGTCGCGTTCCTATCCGATGCCAGCCGATGCGACATCCTGATCGATCGCGCCGCATTGGCGACCGCCGAAACATCCGACAGCGTCGAAGGGTCGGTCGCCGTCAAGAATCTCGCGCTTCGTGCAACGCTCGATCAACTACTTCGCCCGCTCGGACTGACCTATCTCGTCATCGATCAAAACACCCTCGAAATCACCACGCACGAAGCCGCCGCCGACCGGCTAGAAATCGAGTTCTATCCGCTCGGGCCGTGGCTCGAAAGACAAAACGCCTCTCCCCAATTGGTTGAGGGGCGAGAAAAAAACTCCCCTCTCCCGCAAGCGGGAGAGGGGCAGGGGGTGAGGGCGGCCGGGATCCTTAACCAACTCAAATCCACCCTCTCTCCCTCCACCTGGTCCGACGCCGGCGGCCAAGGCGAAATCCTCGACGACCCCTCCTCCCAGTGCCTCATCATCCTGCAATCCCAGCCTGTTCAGGGGGACATCGCTCGGTTTCTGCTGGAAGATCTCGGCCAGAAAAAACCCTAGAAAACCGGTGTTAAAGAGTCCATCCGCCTTTCGTGTCTCCCCTCTCCCGCAAGCGGGAGAGGGGCAGGGGTGAGGGCGGTTTGTATTTCCAGGAACGGCTGTTCGTATTCTCTGGGAAGCCTTACGCCATATAACCAAATAAGGCGAATGGACTCTATACGAGCCCGCCAATCACGCCTCGCAACGATTCTTCAATTTTTCTCTTGCTTTTTGCTCTGGAAGTGACGAAAATAGGTGTTATAATTCCGCTAGATGGAGTTCGCCCCCTGGCACAACAAAAACAGGGGCAACAAAAAATCGCATGAATCTGCTGCACACCTATTATTATTGGTATTTTTGGTTTACCCCCCGAGGTGTCGGGGTCGGAGGTGGTGTGTAGCCGCAGATTACAAACCACAGCAGACCAAAAGCCCCGAGACCTCAAGAAGGTCTCGGGGCTTTTTTTTTGATTTTTCCCCAGCCCCTAGTCCCTAAACCCTAGCCCCTAACTCAGGAGTAACCAAACGTGATCGTCGTGATGAAACGAGGAGCCAGCACCGAACAAATCGAGCACATGATCCAACGGGTTGAACAGCTCGGCCTGAAAGCCCATCCCATTTACGGCACCGAGCGGACCGTCATCGCGGCCATCGGCGAAAAACGCGACGAGCACCGCCAATCGCTCGAAAGCGGGCCCGGAGTGGCCGAAGTCGTGCCGATCCTCGCCCCTTACAAAGTCGCCAGCCGCGAGGTCCGCAACGAACCGACCATCATCCGCACCGGCAGCCTCACCGTGGGCAACTGCCACATCGGCATGATCGCCGGACCGTGTTCGATCGAGAGCGAAGAGCAAACGCTCGCCGCCGCCCGAGCCGTCAAACAAGCCGGGGCCACAGCGCTCCGCGGCGGCGCGTTCAAACCGCGCACCAGTCCCTACAGCTTCCAGGGATTGAAAGAAGACGGCCTGAAAATCCTCGCCACCGCCCGAGCCGAAACCGGATTGGCCGTTGTGACCGAAGTCATCGCGACCGAAGACGTCGAACTGGTCGCCCGATATGCCGACGTGCTGCAAATCGGCGCTCGAAACATGCAGAACTATCGCCTTTTGGAGGCCGTCGGCGAGGCGGGCAAGCCCGTCCTGCTCAAACGCGGCCCTAGCGCCACGCTCGACGAATTGCTCCTGGCCGCCGAGTACATCCTGAACGCGGGCAACCCGAACGTCATGCTCTGCGAGCGCGGCATCCGCACGTTCGAGTCGCACACGCGCTACACGCTCCCATTGGCCACCGTGCCGTGGCTGCACGAGCGGACGCACCTGCCGGTCGTGGTCGATCCGAGCCACGGCACCGGCCATACGAGCTTGGTTCCGCGCATGGCCGCCGCTGCCATCGCCGCCGGCGCCGACGGCCTGATCGTCGAGGTCCATCCCAATCCCGAAAACGCCCTGAGCGACGGCTACCAATCGCTCGACTTCGAACAGTTCACCGAAATGATGATCCTCTGCCGCCGTGTGGCCGAGGCCGTCGGACGCCAGATCGCCCCGAACCAACAAGCCGTATGCCATTGCAAGTAACGCGACCGACCAAGAAAAACTCCCCTCGCCCTTTGGGAGAGGGGCAGGGGGTGAGGGCCGATCGGTCGCGAGGCGCATCTTGTCGGCCGGTCGGCAATCCGTCAAAATGCCCGGCATGGCCGACCCGAAGCCTGGCGACAATGTGTTTCCCGCAAGAGAACCACGCTACCATCCGCTGGTCATCGTGCTGGCGGCCGTTGCGTCGGGCATTTACATCGACCACCAATGGCCCTTGCCATTGTTGGCGTGGGGAATCGTGGCGGCCGTCGCACTGGCCGTCTGGGCGGTGATTGCCCGCAAAGAAACGCTATTTCCACGCGGCCGTTTCTCCAGAGCAACCGCGGCGACCTTCGTCTTGTTATTGGCCATTGCCGCGACGGCCGGGGCATGGCATCACGTCCGGTGGTATCTGTTCGCCGCCGATGATCTCGGACGATTCGCCCGCGAAAAGGCCCAGCCCGTCTGCGTCGAGGTCATCGCACGAAACGCGCCGCGCAAAGTTGCATCACCCAGCACCGACCCGTTGCGAATCATCGACCCCAGCGAAATCTGGCGATTCGACGTCGATGCCGTATCGCTCCGCAATGGCACCGCATGGCGACCCGTCTCCGGCCGCGCCAGTCTATCCGTCCAAGGCGAACGCCCGGCCGTCGAGGTCGGCGACCGCCTGCGATGTTTCGCCAAGTTGTCCGCTCCGCCGAAATCGCACAATCCCGGCGAACGCGATCGGGCGGCCTACAGCCGATCCGACCGCAGGCTGTGCCGCCTCATTGCGAAATCGCCGGACTGCCTGACCGTCGTCCATCGCGGCAGCCCGTGGAGTCCAACGCAATGGCTGGCGAGTCTCCGCGCGCATGGCAACCGGATGTTCGAGCAACACCTCGATCCCGATCAGGCCGATTTGGCCTCGGCCGTCCTGCTCGGCCTTCGCGAGGAACTCGACAATGACCGCATCGAGGCATTCTTCACCACCGGCACCATCCACGTCCTCTGCATCTCCGGCCTGCACGTCGGCATCTTGGCCGGGGCCATGTTCTGGCTCATGCGGCGCGTGTCCGTGCCGAAGACCTGGGTGCTGGCGACCATCGCCGGCATCATCGTGCTCTACGCCTTGATGGTCGACGCAAACGCATCGGTCCTCCGCGCAACGGTTCTCGTGTTGATTTCCTGCGCCGCGATCTTCACCGGCCGCGCACCGTTAGGCATGAACTCCCTGGCCGCCGCCGCATTGGTCGTCCTCGCCGTCAACCCCGCCGACCTCTTCTCCATCGGCGCGCAACTGTCCTTCCTCTGCGTCGCCGGGCTGATCTGGTATGCCCCAGATCGTCTCCATCATGACGACGAAGAAACAAGAGTCGCAAGAACTCTGAACCAACTCGTTATGCGCAACCTGGATTGGCTGTCGCGGTTTCGAATCAAGGCATCTCGCTCGATCACCGGCCTTATTGTCGCCGGCGCGCTCCTTTGGGTGCTGACGCTGCCGCTTACCTTAGCCCGATTTCATATGTTGTCGCCGGCGGCGATTGGTCTCAATGTTCTCGTGATTCCGTGGATGCCGTTCTGCGTGATCAGCGGAATCTTCGTCCTCATTTTCGGCTCGATCTGCCAACCATTGGGCGACGCAAGCGGCTGGGTGTGCAGCCGATGCTTCCAACTCCTCGAATGGAT
>JAEWUR010000064.1 GCA_023397045.1 Planctomycetota bacterium | reverse complement strand
GGTGCAAGCCGCGTGCCAGAAGGAATGGAAAGGAAAATGATTGATGTGGAGAATGGCCGACGTGCCGTCGGCCGCTAAACAACACTACCCACTATCCACCATCCACTACCCACTGCTTGCTCCTTCGCACAGCCTCGTGCCAACGGGACAAACGATGGGTGCGGTCGTCGGCCGTCATGTTGGGGCGATACTCGCGATCGAGCGCCCAATTGCGGCTGATCTCCGTTGGTTGCGACCAATAGCCGACGGCCAGTCCGGCCATGTAGGCGGCGCCGAGCGCGGTGGTCTCGGCAACGACCGGTCGACGCACGGGCACGTCGAGCACGTCGGACTGGAACTGCATCAACGTGTGATTGACCGATGCGCCGCCGTCGACTTTCAGTTGGGTGAGCGGAACGCCGGAGTCTTTCTGCATCGCTTCCAACACGTCGTAGGTTTGGAACGCCATCGACTCGAGTGCAGCCCGGGCGAGATGCGAGGCGGTCGTGCCGCGTGAAATTCCGAAGATCGATCCGCGTGCGTAGGGATCCCAGTGCGGCGCGCCCAATCCGACGAGCGCGGGGACGAAATAGACGCCGCCGTTGTCCGGGGTCTCGGTGGCCAGTCGTTCGACCTCGGCCGAATTGCGAAGGATTCCCAGTCCGTCGCGCAGCCACTGGACGACGGCCCCCGCCACGAAGATCGAACCTTCGAGGCAATAGGTCACTCGACCATCGAGATGCCATCCGATCGTCGTCAGGAGGTTGTTTTGCGACGTTACCGGACGGTCGCCGACGTTCATCAACACGAAACAGCCGGTGCCGTAGGTGTTTTTTGCGCTGCCGGGCGAGAAGCATGCCTGGCCGAACGTCGCGGCCTGTTGATCGCCGACGACGCCGGCGATGGGGATCGGCCCACCGAACAGGTCGTCGGCGGTCTGGCCGTAGACAGCGCTCGACGGTCGGACCTCGGGCAGCATTGCGCGAGGAATGTCGAGAATCTCCAGCAGTTCATCGTCCCAATCGAGCGTGTGGATGTTGAAGATGAGCGTTCGACTTGCGTTGCTGTAGTCGGTGGCGTGGAGCCGCCCGCCGGTCAGACGCCATAGCAGCCAGCTATCGACGGTGCCGAACAGGACGTCGCCGCGACGGGCCGCCGCGCGCAATTGGCTGTCGGCGTCGAGCAGATATTTGATTTTTGTGCCGCAGAAATAGGGATCGACGACCAGCCCTGTTTTGTCGCGGAACACCGGTTCGGCGCCATCGGCCTTCAGGCGGTCGCAGATGCCTGCGCTGAGCCGGCTTTGCCAGACGATGGCGTTGCCAATGGGCCGGCCAGTCTGGCGTTCCCAGAGGATTGTCGTTTCGCGTTGGTTGGTCAGCCCGATGGCGGCGATGTCGTCGGCCGTAAGCCCTGCGCTGGCCATTGCGCGGCGTGCGACGCCGAGTTGCGTGGCCCAGATCGCCTCGGGATCGTGTTCGACGAGGCCTGGGCCGGGCAGGATTTGTTGGAACTCCTCCTGCGCCTTGGCCACGATGCGTCCGTCGCGCCCAAAAACGATGGCCCGGCTCGACGTGGTGCCCTGATCGAGTGCAAGGATAAATGGTTTCATAATCGGGGAATCTACTCGGAAATCGGGTCATCGGCAAGCCACGGCCCTTGCGGAACCTCGGTCGGTCGGGTACACAAGGTTGGATGTCTGGTCCTTCACCTGTGAAACAGTTTGTATCGAGCACCGGCGTGCGGATCTATCGGATTCCTTGCCAGGTGTTCGAGGCCTTGTCCGCCCGAGTTTACCTGCTACTGGGGGCCGGTCCACCGACCCTGGTGGACGCCGGCAGCGGGTTCGGCCGTTCGACCGAGGATATCCTTTCCGGCATCGAGTCGATCCACGAACGGTTTGGCGAGGCCATACGCCCCAGCGACATCCAGCGGATTATCATCACGCACGGGCATGTCGATCACATCGGGGGGCTGACCGGGCTGCTGATGACGATGAAGGCCGAGGTGGCTGTCCATCCGTTGGATCAGGTCGCCGTCGCCTCGCATCGCGAGTATGTAGCGGTCGGCAACAGCCGGCTGCGAGTCTTTTTTCAACAGGCCGGCGTCGAGCCTGCGCGCCGGGCCGAGTTGCTGAAGATTTCGCACTTCGTTGGCACGCCGGTGGAAAGGGTTGACGTTCAGCAGTCGCTTGCCGATGGGCAAGAGCTTGACGGTCTGCGAATCATCCATACGCCCGGTCATTCGCCGGGCCACATTTGCATTGGCGTGGGCAATATCTTGCTCTCGGCCGACCATATTCTTGCGAAGACCGTGCCGCAGCAATGGCCTGAGAGCACCGCACCTTTCACCGGGCTTGGTCATTATCTTGCCTCGCTGGACAAGATCGAACGGATGCAGGGTTTCGAATTGACGTTGGCAGCCCACGAACAACCGATTCATGACCTTGGGGCTCGAATCCATTCGATTCGCGGCGCGCATTTTCGCCGGCTCGATCGGCTGATCGAGATGCTTCGCCGGGTGGGCCGTCCGTTGTCGGTCAACGAGATCGCCAACGAACTGTATCCGGAATCGACCGGGTTTCGCCAGGTGTTGGCGATCACCGACGTCGGTTCGCGGGTTGAATATCTCCATCAGCGCGGACGGCTAACGGTGACGAACCTTGACGAGGTCGATCAGAGCGAGACGCCGGTCTACCGATACCAGATTGCCTAGGAAGATGGCTAGTGCATTTTCAACGCGCCGCCCTGCCCTGCTCTTGCTTGGTCCAACCGGTTCGGGCAAGACGCCGCTCGGCCGGATGATCGAGGCGCGAGGGCTCGCGGGGGTTTCGTTTTTTCATTTCGATTTTGGCGAAAACCTGCGCCGCGTTGTTGCGGATGGCCGGCCTGCGGGAGAGATCACCCTGTCGGACATCGATTTTTTGCGGGGCGTGTTGGCCACCGGCGCGTTGTTGGAAGACGAGCAGTTTTCGGTGGCCGAACGGATTTTGCGATCATTTTTGCAGCGGCATCGGGTCAGTGACCTCGGTTGGGTCGTTTTGAATGGTCTGCCGCGTCATGTGGGGCAGGCCGAGGCGGTCGAGGCGATTCTTGATGTTCGGGCGGTGGTGTGCCTCGCATGCACGGCTGAGACGGTGCTTGCCCGATTGGAGAGCGACATCGGCGGCGATCGCGCCGGCCGGTTGGACGACGACCTAGATCGGGTGCGCACGAAGCTTGAGATTTTTCGTGGGCGCACGGCGCCGCTGGTCGAGCACTATCGGCAGCGCGATGTGCCGTTTGTCGAGCTAACGATTACCGCGACGACGACGGCGGAAGAGGCATGGTCCGATCTGAACGAGAAGCTGGCGTCGGGAAAATCAGCGATTTCCCTCGACGGTTCGCGTTAGTCGGGCGACCTGGATGCGAACGCCCTCGAGGTCGGGATTCAGCCGCAACGCGCGGCGGAAGCATTCGAGCGCCGAGACCGAGTTTTGGAGTTCGAGGTAGGCATGGCCCATGCTTGCGGCGGCCACGAAGTGGTAGGGATTGATTTCGAGCGCTTGGTGGCAATCGCGAATCGATTCGACGAGGTTGCCGGTGCCCAGGTGCGATTCGGCCCGCTGATACCAGGCTTCGGCGAACCAGGGGACATCGTCGATCAGCGTGGTGGCTCGGCGGATGGCTTCCTGATAGAGTCGCGCCGCGTTCAATCGGACGAGGACGCTCAATTCCTGGCGGTCGGCGTCGGTTCCGGTTCGCGTCCAAAGCGTGCGGATACCATTGTCGGCGAGCGTGCGAACGGTGCGGTCGGGATCCAGCAGGGCGCAGCCCATGGCGTGGTTCGAGTTGTAATCGCCCAACAATCCGAGGGCGAAGACGGCGGCACGGCGGACTTCGCGAAGCTCGTGGCGGGCGAGTCGTTCGAGGGTGCCGGCACGGTACCAACGCGCAGCGCGAACGGCGAAGTCGGCCGAATCTTGCTTCTCCAAGTATTCGTGGTACAGTGCTTGCAAATACGGTTTTCGAGCAGGCTGCTTGCTCACGCCGGAGTCCCCCCAAACGAAAATCCTTGGCCCCTTCACTCAATCCCGATTGTAACCAGCGGCGGCAGGAATCTCCACAAAAATCCCGGCTGAAATCGGTTGTTTTCGTCACATGAAAGTGGGGGTACAATAGTGGAGGGAAGCGGCATCCGGACGCCAGAAAACTGCATCCCGCGACGGAGGGGGGGGAATGTCGGCAAATCGAAGGCTCACAACTGCTTGCGGTCTGGCGATGGCGCTAACGCTCGCCGGGATCGCGGCGGATGGTGCGGGCGCCGAAGGTCGTGACGAATGGCTTGCCGGCGCCGAATTCCAGCAGGCGCTCGCACAGCCGGTCGAGATTCTTTGGGCGGGCAATCCGTTGCGCGATGCGATCGAAAACCTCGCGCAATCGCAGCGCGTGGCCATCTATCTCGATCGTCGCGTCGATCCCGGGAAGAAGGTCGAAGTTGCGATCAAGAACGCGCCGTTGCGCGAGGCGTTGCAGACGATCGCCGAACGGAGCGGACTGGGCGTCACGCGATTGGGCGACGTCGTCTACTTCGCTCCGATTGCCGATGCGGGTCGATTGCCGCCGATCGTTTCGGCCATCAAACAACGCGTACGCGAGTTGCCGGCGTCGATCCAGCGGAAATTGTTTCGCACGAAGGCGGTCTCTTGGAGCGATCTTGCCGCGCCGCGCGATTTGTTGGAAGGAGTGGCTCGCGACAATGGTTTGATCGTGTTGAATCCTGAGTTGATTCCGCACGATCTTTGGGCGGCCGTTGACCTGCCGCCGCTGTCGCTGCTCGATCGATTGACGCTGATCGTGTGGCAGTACGGTTTGACCTACGCGATCAATGCCACGGCGACGGAGATCCGGTTAGTTCCGATTCCGGACGACTTGCCGGAGACGTCGGATCCGTTTCCAGAGGTTCGTGTGCCTCGGGCGGGCAGGCAGCCCATAGATAAGGGGCCCTCGACCAGTCTCGAACGGGTCCGCATCGGGCGGCTTTCCATCCAGGATGAGCAACTTGGGCCGGTGTTGCGGCAGCTCGCCGGTCGGCTTGGATTGGAGTTGAGAATTGACGAGCCGGCCTTGAAGGCCGCGGGAATCTCGCTTGACCAGCGCGTCACGATGACGGTCGAAGACGTTTCGATCGACGAGTTGTTCGAGAAACTTTTGCAGCCGGCCGGTCTCGAATCGCATCGTCGGCGGAAGATTGTCGAGATTGCACCGGCGCGGGCGCGAAAGTAGTTTTCTGTTGCGGAAAGGAACGAAACGGTAGGGTGGGTCGAGCGAAGCGAGCC
>JAEWUR010000775.1 GCA_023397045.1 Planctomycetota bacterium | reverse complement strand
ACCTGATCCTTCTGCGATGCCGGAATTCCTTCGCCCGCGTCGCACACGTCGACCTGGACGCACCGTTCGTTCGGGGCGATCGTCCGAAGAATCAGCCGACGCCGCTCCGACGACACCTCGCGCATCGCATCGAAGGCGTTGCGCACTAGATTGACCAACACCTGTTCGACTTGAATGCGGTCGGCGACAACGACGGGCGGCGGATCGGCAAAATCGAACTCCACGACAGCCCCGGCCGTACGCGCGTCGATGTTCGTCAGCGCGGCGACATCGCGAATCAGCACGTTCAGATCGATCGACGACTGCGTGGGCTGCGCCTTCGTGATGAAACGTCGCAGTCGCCGCACGATCTCCGCCGCGCGATCGGCCTGCTCGCCCACTCGCGTCAGCGAGGTCGTCAGGTCGTCGTGGGCTTCCGGCGTTCCCGAGGCCAAGAGACGTTTGCACGCTTGGGCGTAGCTCGAAATGGCGCCCAACGGCTGGTTCAACTCGTGCGTCAGCTCGACGACCATCTCGCCGACCGTGCTCAATCGGGCGACGTGGGCCAACTCTTCCTGGTGCTGACGCAACTGCTCCTCGGCCCGACGGCGCTCGTCCATCTCGACGCGCAGCCGCCGATTGGCCTCGGCCAACTCGAACGTCCGCTGCTGCACTCGCAATTCCAGCTCTTCGTGCGCCTCGCGCAACTGCTCTTTGGCTTCGGCCAAGAGTTGCGTCTGCCGGGCCCTCTGCAACGCTCGATCGATGACGCGCGGCAGATGGTGGAGAAACGACGTGCTTTTGACAAGGTAGTCGTAGGCGCCGCGCTTCATGATCTCCACCGCGACGCTCTCGCTTCCATGTCCGGTCGCCACGACGAACGGGACTTTGCGTCCCTGCGCATGAAGCCGCTCGACCAGTTGCTCGCCAAGCATGTCCGGCAGGCTGTAGTCGAGCAGCATCAGGCTCGGCGAGTCTTTCTTCAGCCAGGCCAATGCCGACGCGCCGTCGGGCACTCCCACGATGCGATGCCCCTGGGAGCTCAGACTTTTCTCGATCAGATACCGCAGCGCCGGATCGTCTTCGACAACGAGGATCGGACCACCTCGGTCTGCCGCAGACTCATCCGCATGAACGGCGTTGGATCGCAGGTTTTCGGCCGACATGGCGAGGACGACGACTCCCCTTCTTCGCAGCAAAGAAAAAACAGAACAAGAGTACGCCTGGCAGGATTCGAACCTGCGACCTACGGTTTAGGAAACCGTTGCTCTATCCCCTGAGCTACAGGCGCTCGCCGATCAGGCCGGATACCGACGCCGACCCAAACACATTAGTCTACGCATTATAACGCGCGACGCCAACGGGAACCTCGCCTGCCACGAGGGTCTATGCCGAGGTCCCCCATTCTACCGTGAAGCCGCGTTCACGTAAATCAGACATTTCGCCTCGAAATACGAGGTATCCGCCGCCGGGTCGCCTGACGACGGCCCACGAACGGCATTTGGGCCATACGGAGATCCAGATTTCTTCTCTTGACGCCATTCGCGTTTCCTGCGACACTTCGCCGCCCAACGAGCGGTCTGCGAAGCAGTGCCGCGTTGGTGATCGGACGTGGGCGACGGGTTTTCCGCCGAGAAAACCGTCGCTGTTCGCTACGCCTGAATGTAAATGTGTCAAAACAACGCGGATGCGTTGATTTCCCGTCCTAAGGAGTTTAAGCAGATGCGTCGGATGCACTGGTTGATGATTTCGGCCGTTTTCGCCATTGCGGTGACAGGATGCGGCAAGACCGTCGGCACGAGCGGGTCGTCGACCGCGCCCAGCAAGGACAAGGAAGAAGCGACTCAGAACACTTCGGCATCGGCCGGCGGTCCGGCGGAAGCCGCGCACGAATTTCTCGAGGCCTTGCGAACTGGCAACGACGAAAAAGCCTCGCAGATGCTTAGCACGATAGCCCGGGAAAAGACGGCCTCGCTGAGTCGAAACGTCACGCCGCCGGCGAGCGACACCGCGCGATTCTCCGTCGGCGAGGTCGACTACGTCAACGACGACGGCGCTCGCGTCTCTTGCACTTGGACCGACATCGACGCGGATGGCGAAGCCCGAACCGACAACGCGATCTGGGTCTTGCGTCGCGAGGAGCAAGGTTGGCGGATCGTCGGCGTGGCCGCGCAGGTCTTTCCCGACGAAGAGCCCTTATTGTTGAACTTCGAAGATCCCGAAGACATGTTCCGCAAGCAGCAATGGGTGCGCGAGGAGATTCGGCGTCGGATGGAAGCCGACAGCTTGCAGGCGCAGGGCAAAGAAAAAGCCGACGACTCGCTGCGGCGTTAATCTCGGCAATCTAGGGAATATCGCACAAGTTTTCCGTTGCATCTCTGCGCGGGGGAGTGTCCAATTAGACTCTTCCTGGTGGTGTCGAGGGCAAGTGGAAAATCTTTCAGGATCACCGTAAGTTATTATGCAGCATTGCATTATACCGCGGCTACCGGTATAATCGGCGGTGAGCAATGCCCAATTTTCTACCTTGGCGTTTTGCCGGACGAGAATTGTGGCCTAAGTTTTTCTATCCAATCGATACAGCACACCTATAATAACCCGAGGGATTTGGACGACCTTTTTGGTGCCCCCTGGTTGACATTCACTTCAACTCTGTTAGCTTAACGTCCTAAGCTGTGTAGTCGTTACGGTCGGACGCAATCGTTACAGTTTCAAACGAATGACGATTTGCGGTCGACGGGCGATCGAGCGATGAGACCGGCGCAAGACGCTGAAGTTTTGAAAATTGGAGGAAATTGTTTCCGATCGGCCGCCGTCCCGGTCGGGAACGTTTACAAGGAGCGACGGCACGGAAGTGTGTTTTTTTGACACTACGGTACCTGTTTTGTTGGAGGTTACACAGATGAGTCGTACGTATTTATTTGGTATCGCGTTGGGTATCGCGATGCTCGGAATTGCCATGTTGGGCAATGCTACCACCGCGGTTGCAGGCGACGCCTGCGCACCGGCGACCTGCGCTCCGGCGGCTTGCGAGCCCGCTTGCGCTCCGGCCACCTGCGCCCCGTCCACCTGCGAGCCGAAGACGTGCAAGCCGAAGCGCTGCCGCAAGGCCCGCACGTGCGAGCCCAAGTGCTGCGAAGCGCCGGCCGCCTGCGAGCCCGCTTGCGACACCTGCGCTCCGAAGCGCTGCCGCAAGGTCCGGACCTGCCGTCCGAAGACCTGCGAGCCGAAGTGCTGCGAAGCCCCCGCGGCTTGCGAAGCGCCGAAGGCCTGCGAAGCGCCGGCGTGCTGCGAGCCGGCTTGCGACACCTGCAAGCCGAAGCGCTGCCGCAAGGTCCGGACCTGCCGTCCGAAGACTTGCGAGCCGAAGTGCTGCGAAGCACCCAAGGCGTGTGAAGCGCCGAAGGCCTGCGAAGCACCGGCGGCCTGCGAGCCCGCTTGCGACACCTGCAAGCCGAAGCGCTGCCGCAAGGTTCGCACCTGCAAGCCCAAGACCTGCTGCCCCAAGGCCTGCGAGCCCGCATGCTGCTCGGGCGCTGCTCCGGCAGCCGCTCCTGAAGCCGCGCCGCCCGCCCCGGCCCCGGAAGCTCCGAAGTCGACCTAACCTTTCCGGTTTCCGACTTTGATTGCGTACAAGCCGGGCCTGCATTCGTGCAGGTCCGGCTGTTTTTTTTGGAGAAATGTGCGGATTGGGCAACCTGTTCTGCCGAAGAATTCCGTGTAGCTCTTCTTTTCGCATGAGCGATCACGCAAATTCTTCTCCGGGGGAAAGGGAATTCCATGCTCCGCACAGCATTCGGTCTGGGGCTTGCCGCAGTCTTATTGGTTGCCACGGGATGCACCATGTGCAGCCATCCCTATGACTATTGCGGCCCGACGTTCGACGGCTGCAATGGCGAAACCTGTTCGCCCTGTTATCGGGCCGGCTCCATCCTGGCAGGAACGCCCGACGTGCCCATGTCGGCAGCGCCGGTCGACGAGATCGCACCGCAGAACACGCTGTCACGCACTCCAACCCGGGCGAAAACGCAGTTTGGCGACGTTCCCGGCTCCGAACAGATCGTGTC
This sequence comes from Planctomycetota bacterium, assembly GCA_023397045.1. Taxonomy (GTDB): domain Bacteria; phylum Planctomycetota; class Planctomycetia; order Pirellulales; family Thermoguttaceae; genus JAEWUR01. The sequence goes on along the minus strand of JAEWUR010000775.1, from coordinate 5,508 downwards.
GATCACCGAACGCGTCGTCGAACCTGCCGGGGGCGTGAGCGAATCGTTGGAAAACAGCACCAGCGCCAGAACGGTAAGTCGTCCGGCCCTGCGATCCGACGGTTGGACCGCTCGCCGCCCAGCCTACGACGAAGTTCGGCGTTAGGATCGCTGCGACTCGCTCAGAATCGCAGGACGCCGACGAACTTTCTATCTATATCTCCACGCCTTCGTATATTTCCTGCACGCCTGACCTTTTCTGTTCCGATATATCTCCCGTAGACACCGCATGGTGTCGGGCGGCGTTCGATGAACGCCTGGTCCCGCGCTTGATTGGTGCGCTCGGACGGCGCGAAATCCGCGCCGGTCGAGATCGTGTGCGCCAGGACACAAAGAAACGTGGAAAGGAGCCGGTGATGCTTGTGTTATCTCGACAACGCGACGAGAGCATCATGATCGGCGATAAAGTTGTCGTGACGATTGTCGACATCCGAGGCGACAAGGTGCGGCTCGGCATTCAGGCGCCGGGTGAGATTCCGGTGCATCGCCAGGAAGTCTACGAAGCGATTCAGCGGGAGAATCGCAAGTCGGGCGCGGTGCCGTCGGACCAACAGGTCGGATAGCGGCCGTCGCTTTTTCGTGCGGCAACGCTGCTCGGTCGCGCAATCCTGGAGATTGCCCCCACAGCCTACCCACACCCCCCGATGCGGCGGGGAATCGCCTTTTCACTCGGTCATCGCTATAATTGGCTGCTTGGCTCCCTGGTCCCGCAGACTGCCCTTGAAAGACGGCGCAGGCCGTCGATGGAAACGATTGTGATTGCCGAGCGAACCCCTTTCGAGGAACCGATCCAACATATCCGCGTCGGGCACAGCCCGGATCCGGACGACGCGTTCATGTTTTTCGCCTTGGCCAAGAACCGCATCGACACCGGACGGTATCGATTCACGCACGAACTGGTCGACATCGAGACGCTCAATCGCCGCGCGCTCGCAGGCGAGTTGGAGTTGACCGCCATCAGCCTCCACGCCTACGCCTATCTGAGCGATCGTTACATCTTGTGCTCGTGCGGCGCGAGCATGGGCGACCGGTACGGACCGATGGTCGTGGCGCGCGAGGACATGCCCTTGGAAGAGCTGGCCCGAGTGACCATCGCAATTCCCGGCACGCGAACCACGGCCTATTTGGCCCTCCGGCTTTGCCTGGGCGTCGATTTCAACTATGTCATCGTCCCGTTCGACGAGATTCTCGACGTCGTCGCCGCGGGACATTACGAGGGGCGTAGCGTCTCGGCCGGCCTGATTATCCACGAAGGGCAATTGACCTATGGCGACCAGAGATTGAAGCTGATCGTCGATACCGGTCAGTGGTGGTTCGAGCGGACCGGGCTGCCTTTGCCGCTGGGCGCCAATGGCATTCGCAAGGACCTCGGCGTCACCGCCATCCGAGACGTGCATCGCCTGCTGCTCGAAAGCATCGAGTATAGCCTGGAACATCGTGAAGAAGCGTTGAGCTATGCGCTCGGCTTCGGCCGTGGACTCGATCGAGCCAAGGCCGACCAGTTCGTCGAGATGTACGTCAACAACTGGACGCTCGATTTCGGTCCGCGCGGTCGCGAGGCCGTCGCCCGACTACTGGCCGAAGGCCACAAGGCCGGCGTCATCCCCAAGCTCGTCGTGCCAGAGTTCGTCGAGTAGAGCCGCACGATTGCCTTTCTCGCGCCGCCGACACCGTCATTCTCGGTAAGATAGCGAAAGCAGTAACGCTGCGCAAGTGACTTCTGATCGTTTGGCGGCAAATTGTGGGCCTGTTTTGTTATGCAGGCCGTCCCTACGACCGATAGAAACGATAGAACCTGCCTCATCCGAATAAGCCGCAAATTTTGAAAGCAACGATCGGTCCTTGGGGGGACGCGGACAGGAGGCGCCGCGGCCGACACTTTTCAAACCAATTCCGTTTGACGTCTGCGCGTCGCGAATCAGCTTTCCGTGGGGGAAGGGCTGATTTTTTGCAGAGCGGACCCGTAGCGTCGAATCGGGAACTGTAGCAGGGGGGATTTTCCATGGTTCGCGTTCAACTTTTCTTGGGTGCGTCGCTGTTGAGTATCGCCGTGGCGTCGGTGGCCGTCGGCGAGGGGCTTGCGAGCGTCGAGGATCCGATCATGCGAGTGTCGGCCGATACGGTCGTCGACTCGTCGGTCGATTCCGGGATCGGATACGGAGATGCCGGCGTTTGCGGCGATGCCTGTTGCCCAATGGACGCCGACTGCGGCTGCCCATCCACGACGGGCTGTTGTTTTCCCTGGTCGGTCAAGGCGGGCGTGATCTTTCTGAACCGCGATCGCGCCGACAATCCGCCGAGCGCAAGGGTATACGGTTCAACTACCGGCCAAACGGCGCCAACGCAAGTTTTCGATATGAGGGATTCCGATTTGGGCACGGCCGTTGGCCCCGACATCACGTTGACGCGCTGCTTCGGCGAGTGCTGGGACCTCGAAGCGCGGTTCTTCCAACTCGACGCTTGGAATGATTCCAATCGGTTCGACCAATACGCCCGCACGTCTGTGACCGCGTATGGCGTGGCGGCCGATGCGACGTCGCCGGTCATGGCCTATTCGTCGCAACTGTACAACGTCGAATTGAACATGCGATGGAAGCATTTCGATCGGTTGCCGTTGTTGATGGGGTTCCGCACCTTGGGATTGGATGAACAATTCCAGATCTTCACCAACGGTTCGATCGCGACGCCCTGGGCGGTCACCGAGACGAACAACGGACTCTACGGACTCCAGATCGGGATGGAGCCGGTCCTCTGGGACCGCGGCTCGCGATTCCGGCTCGACGGCACGATCAAGGCCGGCGTCTACGGCAACAGCGTCCACCAGCGAACGCAGTTTCCGATGGTCGGCGGCGAGTTGAACAGCCGGCTCGAAGGATCGGCGTCGTTCGTCGGCGAGATCGGCCTTATCGGTTCCGTGCAACTGAACAAATACTGGTCGATCCGCGGCGGTTACGAAGTCATGTGGCTGACGAACGTCGCGCTGGCCCCGGATCAGTCGGCCACGATCACCTACGGCGCTTCGCCGTTCGGCGTGACGGACGATCATGCCATCGCGTTCTATTACGGAGCGACCGCAAGCATCGAGCGCCGCTTCTGACGCATCGACACCAACAAGTCCCCTCTCCCTTTGGGAGAGGGTCAGGGTGAGGGCCGCCTCATCGAAGATTCTCAATTCTGCAACGGCTTGAGTTTCAAGGCGTTCGTATTGAGATAGTCTTCAAGCCCGAACGATCGCGCCGACCGTGGCCCGGGTTGCCCGCAGATAGTCGTCGGGCGCCAGAAGCATCTGCGCGCCGCGAGCGCCGGCCGACACGGCGATCACGTCGAACAACTGGATCTGTTCGTCGACGAAGACGGGAAAGTCGCGTTTGGCGGCCAGGGCCGTCACGCCGCCACGGATGTATCCGGTCAGCGGCTGCACTTCTTTCAGCGAGACCAACTCCACGGCTCGATTGCCGGACAGCCGGGCCAGCGATTTGAAATCCACCTCGGCATCGGCCGCGATCACGGCCATCAGGATGCCGCTGCGATCGCCCCTCGCGACCAAAGTCTTGAACACCTGTTCCGGCGGCAGTCCGACATCGCGGGCGACGTGTTCGGCGCTAAGATCGTCCGGATCGACCTCATACTCCCGCACTTCGTACGGGATGTGAAGCGTATCGAGGATTCGCATCGCGTTGGTTTTCATGGCATTTCCGATAACTTCCTCCGTCCTTCAACTGCCTGATGGCCTGTCCAGATCGTCGTTACTAATTGGGTTTGGTGCGACAGAATCGTAACCCGAAGCGTAAGCGAGGCTGTCCCTCGCTTACGCTTTGGGTTACGATGTTCCGTCCATTCGTGAACTTGAATTGGGCAGATCACGAGCGTGAAGAATGCGTCAGTCGTGACCGCCGATAGTGCTCATAGAGTTCCCGGGCGCCCTCGATCTTCAATTCAGCATGGCCGCAATCGCCGCACACGTCGGCCGTCATTTTCTTGTAGAGGCGATCTTTGAAGAACACCGCTTCCGGATCGCCGTAGACGACCACCTGCAATCGCAAATTGGATCCTTGTCCTTGATCGCAAATGGTGACGCCTGGGATCACCCTCGACGACCCGCACCGCGCACATCGTAGTTCGGCCGGCGGGCGTTCTGAATGCTTGAACTCAGCTGGAGCCGCATCCGCATTGCCGGGTTGGTTGTCGGCGACGGCAACGGCCGATTCATCACGACTGGCCTGGCAACTCCAGCAGAGATCGAACGGCTCGGGCACTTGTTGGTTACACCGGGGGCAGGTCCATGAATGCCGTTTCGTACAGGCTGTTTCCGGCAGAGAGTCGTCGGTCGGCACCACGCAGGCCATGACCACGCCTGGCGGCAATTCATCGGAGCATGTCGGTTCAACACACTCTTGAAGGATCCCGCCGCACGTCCGGCAGATTTTCGCGTCACCCTCGTACTTCGCCGAACATTTCGGGCATTCTCGCATGGCTTTCGACCTCCGGATGCCCCAATCATATCGGCCGGCGAGTCAAATCCGCAAGAGTCCGGCAGGCAATGACTCCTACAGGACAGGAAACGGGATCGACGCCCCCAACAACGGTCTTTTCGTGATCGGCGGTCCCGGCTAGAATATTACAGCGGTCGCCCCGACGTAAACACTGAGACGATAACCGCTTGCGGCGAATGGACGCCGTTCTGCTCGATCACGGATTGTTCCAATGAGTTTCTGTTGCGGAAAGGGCGTAGGGTCCGCCCCGCCGACCATGAAAAACCAAAAATGCCGCAATGGACCGCGAGGCGGACCCTACCTAGGTTGCGGCCCAACCGTTCCGCAACAGAAACTATTGATGTTTGCTTGGATAATGAACCGGCCGTTTGACCGAATTGGTCTTATTTCCGGCCTCCCGTTGGTCGGCCGGGGTTCATTGACAGTGCAAACGTCAATAACAAACCAATCCGCGGTCGGAACGGCAGCATCGCGACCATTGACTACCTCGGAATCAATAACATCATGCCCAACGCTCAAACGTCAACTTCCAACCCGTTGCCAATCCTCTCGGTCGCCGAAGCCCGCAAGGCCGAGTCGGTCGACCGTGAGATCGTCCTAAACGGCTGGATTCGCACGCGCCGCGACTCGAAGGCCGGGTTCAGCTTTCTAGAGATCAACGACGGCTCCTGTTTCGGCAACATCCAGGTGATCGCCGAGAGCGGGCTGCCGAACTATGAATCGGAGATCAAACGCCTTTCGGCCGGGTGCAGCGTGAGCGTGACCGGGACGGTCAAGGCATCGCCCGGCAAGGGGCAGGCCACCGAGGTCCACGCGTCCAGCGTCGCGGTGCTCGGCTCGGCCGACGTCGAGACGTATCCTTTGCAGAAGAAAGGCCACTCGTTCGAGTTCCTGCGCACGATCGCGCACCTGCGGCCTCGAACCAACACGTTCGGCGCGGTGGCACGCGTGAGGAACTGCGTCTGCAATTCGATCC
>JAEWUR010000774.1 GCA_023397045.1 Planctomycetota bacterium | reverse complement strand
TTGGGGCAAGGCGGGGGCCGACGCCGTCTGCCATCTTCGCGGCCTCTACCTCAGCGAACCTGCCTGCTGGGAATCCTTCTGGAATCCCGGCTAATTTCTACCCACAGATTTGACGCTCACACTGCCGGTTGCGGGTGATGGGTGCGAAGCCGCAAGCGGCTATGTTGCGTCGGGCTTTGCCGAGAATGGGGACCGCCGTTTTGGGAATACAAACCGCCCTCACCCCCGGCCCCTCTCCCGACGACCAACCCTTTGGGTCGGTGCCCGGGCGAGGGGAGACACGAAGAAGCCGGTGGGGGAGGTCACTGGCAACGGATTGCGGGGGTCGGTATCATGCAGGGAAGGGAGGAGTTCGTGAGCGATTATGCTGATATTACTGACCAATGATGACGGTATTTATGCACCGGGGTTGAAGGCGATCGAGCGGGAATTGCGGGCGCTGGGCGACGTGGTGGTCGTCGCGCCGGCGACCGAGCAGAGCGGGGTTGGGCATTCGATCACGTATTTGACGCCGTTGATTGTGAAAGAGGTTTTTCCGAACGGAGAGCGGACGAGCGATCGCCGTTGGGGTTGGGCGGTTCAAGGCAGCCCTGCCGATTGCGTGAAGATTGGGATCCACCAGTTTTGTCCGCGCCCGCCCGATCTGGTTGTGAGCGGGATCAACAGCGGATTGAACGCGGGGATCAACGTGTTGTACTCGGGCACGGTGGCGGCGGCGATCGAGGGGGCGTTTTTTGGGATTACGAGCGTAGCGGTTTCGCTCGAGTTCGACGAGCACGCCCGATTTGATCTGGCGGCCCGATTGGCACGAACGATCATCAAGCGGATTCTCGACCAGAAACGTCCGGGGCCGCAGTTGTATAATATGAATATTCCGACGGCGGCGTTGAACGGTTCGCCGGAAGTTTGCGTGGTGCCGATGAACGTCACGCGATACGGGGACAGTTTCCAAAAACGGCTCGATCCGTGGGGGCGCGAGTATTTCTGGCTGACCGGTGGGCCGGCTCCCGTCACGCCCGGTCACGAGACCGATCTGACCGTGTTGGAGAAGGGGAAGGTGAGTTTGACGCCGTTGGATTATAATTTGACGAGTCAGGCGGCGCTTTCGGCAATGGAAAAATGGGACCTCCAACCTTTGGAGGTTGCGGAGGAAGGCGAAAGGTGAGGATATGGCATATAAGTTGAGCGGTTGTCGGTCGATTCTTTGGATTCCGATGTTCTTGGTGATCGTCGCGCTGGCGACGGGCTGCAATAACGAGTCGTCGCAGCAGCCGGCTCCATCGACTCCGCGCACGACGACGGCCGCCGCCGCTCCCGCTCCACCACCTCCACCGCCGCCGGCGACTGTCGCGCCTCAAAATCCAACCTCGCCACCTCCGACCGAGCCGAATACGCCCGAGCCGAACACGACGGAGACGGTAGCCAAGGTGGGCGTTGGGGCGAAGGGGCGTTACGAGGGCGAGGGGTTTGTCGTGACGCCGGTCAAGTCGTTGTTCGCTACACGGGAGCGATTAGTTTTTGAGGTGCAGATTCCCGAGGCGGTGAAACTGTTCAAAGCGATGGAAGACCGTGCGCCGAACTCCCATGAGGAGTTCATGGAGAAGATCGTCAAGGCGAACAACATCGTGCTGCCGGTGTTGCCTGAGGGGGACCAGTATCGCTACGATCCGGCGAGCGGCGAGTTGATGGTTGTTTCGCCGGCGCGGTGAGCTTGGTCTGATGAGCAGTGGGAGAATCGCCGCAGTAGGTGGCGATTTCGATTGTTCGATACCTCTTGCGGCTTCGCCGCCCTGATAGCGGAGCAATCAGGGTTACCCAGCGTAGGTTATGCTTCAGCATGACACCTTGGCGGTTACCGTTTTGTTATGCTAAAGCATAACCTACAGACTAAAGCATAACCTACAGACTTATTTCAGAGCTACGGTTGCGAGGATGCAGCCCTCACCCTAGCCCTCTCCCGGAGGGAGAGGGGACATTCGGTAGGGTCTTCCGGAGGGAGAGGGGGCATTCGGTAGGGTCTTCCGGAGGGAGAGGGGACATTCGGTAGGGTCTTCCGGAGGGAGAGGGGACTTTAGCTCAGCAGCCATCGGGCGAGGTTGAAGTAGCAGAGGAGCGTGATCAGGTCGATCAATGCCAGGACGATGGGTCCGGCAGCGACGCGGGGGTCGAGCTTCGAGCGGCGCAGCAGGTTTGGAATCATCGTGCCGAGGATTGCGGCGCAGACGACGCCGGCGCCGATGCCGCCGAGGACGCAGGCGGCGAGCACGGGCTGTCCGAGCCAGCCGAGGGCCATCAGGCCGACGGCCAATCCGCAGGCGGCGCCGAGGAAAAGGCCGACCGTCGATTCGTGGCGGAGTCGTTCGACGATCGAGCGCCAGGAGAGCGGGCGGCCGTGGAGGATTTGCAGGGTCAGGCTGAGCGATTGGATGCCGACGCTTTCGGCCAACGACAGGACGACGGGAATAAACAGGGCCAATGCCACGAGTCGTTCGAGCTGTTCTTGATAGATGCCGCTGACGAGTGCGGCGGCGGTGCCGCCCATGATATTGCAGATGAGCCAAGGGAATCGCGTGCGGAACGCGTCGAAGGAACCGCGTTGTCGCGCCCGGGCGAGGTGGACGCCAATCAATTGGAACAGGTTGTCGTCGTCGCCTTCTTCGATGCCGTGCAACTCGTCGGTGTAGAGTTCGACATCGATGGCGCCGATCAGCCGCCGATCGGCATCAATGACGGGAAACGCGAGCAGTCGGTGGAGCACGAAGAACTCGCAGGCGTCGAGCACGGTTGCGGTGGCTGGAATCGCGATGACGTTTTTTAGCATGATGTCGGCCACGGGGACGTCGGGCCGGCTCAGCAGCAGCGCCCGGGCGGGGATGACGCCGACGAGTCGGCCGTCGTTGTCGATGACGTAGAAGTAGACGATCCGTGCTGGAGGCGGCGACTCGCGCAGCGATTCGAGGGCCTGGCCGACGGTGTGGTCGGCGCTCAGTCGCGCCAAGTCGGTCCGCATGTGGTGCTGGACCGAGTCGGTCAGGTTGTTTTGGGCCGCGGATTCGGGCATGGTAGAGATGACAGGATCGCGGAAGTCGATTTGGAGTTTTGATTCGTGTGGGGGTACTTTGGTGGGGCTCGCTGCGCTTGACCCACCCTACGGCTTTTTCAAACGAGGCTCAAGGATATCCTACGTCTTACTTTTTGCCAGTCCAGATTGGCGGTTTGGTTGTCGTCGAGCGATTCAGAAAATGGCTTGCGTGGCGGCCACAATAGGGGTGATGGATTTGCCGATTACGTGCTTCCTTCGGCCTGGACAAATGGCGGCGGCTCGAACAGGATGCGGCAAGCACGGCGGCCCAATCTGCCGATGCTGTCCAATATGTTGGGCGTCAAGAAGACATTATTGTGCGTGAGCGGATTGATGGTGGCCGCCGGCGGGCCGGTCACGATGTTCTCGAGTTCGGACTATATCAACGGGGTCAAGCAGAAGTGGTTCACGAGTTCGACCGCGGGACCACAATCGCCCGAGACGGCGTTGGCGGCCAAACCGGAGGCGGCGCCGGGGCTGTCGATTCCCGCGCCGGTGACGTCATCGTCGCCCTCGGTCCTTAGCGCGATGCCGATGCCGAGTCTGGCGGAGGTTTTGCGATTCGACGTGACGGTCGAATGGGTGCTGCAACGTTGGCCGCGCGTGTCGACGGGGTTGCCGCACTTGCAGTTGCAGGGCTATCGGGTGCCGCTGGTCACCGGGGGAAGCGTGGCTGACGTGGCGGGTTCGCTCACCTATTTTTTCAACGCCCAGCAGCAGTTGCAGCGGATCACGTTCCGGGGTACTACGGGCGATCCGCAGATTCTAGTCGGTTTGCTGACCTCGCAACATCGCTTTGCGCGGCGGCTGACGAACGATCCGGGCATCGTCTGCTATGAGGCCGTTGACGCGGGCGGTCGATCGGTGGGCATGCTCAAAATTCGGTCGGCCCAGGTCATTCGCTCCGATCGGCCGTTGAGCCGGTTCGAGATCGACTTGGTGATGGATCGGCCGGAATAGAGGCGGCGAGTGTCACGCCGTTCCGTCGCCCTTGGGCTTGGGCTTCGTCTCGGGCATGGGCGGTTCGTATTCGAACTCGCGCCAGACCATCGGCCGTCGCAGGTAGGGCTCGATGCGAAGGACGACTTCACCGTTTTGGAAGATGCGGACGGTGCCGTTGCTTTGGCTGACGGTGATCGCAACGGCGTTCGTCGCGCGGGAGATTGCGGCGGCGGCCCAATGTCGGGCGCCGAGACCCTTGGAGAGCGTGATGTCGGCGGCCGAGCAGTCGAGGTATCGGCAAGCGGCTTCGACGACGTTGTCGGGCGAAACGATGATGGCGCCATCCATCTGCGCGATTTCCTTGATGCCCTCGCGAACGCGCGGGTCGTCGAGGTTTCGCTCTTTTCGGCTGTAGCCGCGGACGGGATCGAAACCTGCCGGGCGGCTTGACGCGAGGACTTTTCGGGAATCGCCGACGACGAAGAGGGTTCCGACGGGTTTTCCTTCGCGGCCGTCGCGTCCGATCTCGACGGCCAGATCGACGACGACTTTCAAGGTGTCGAGTGGGACGCGGGTTTCGAGTTGGCGGAGGTCGCGTCCGGTCAGGCGGTTGAGGTGTTCGTCGAGGTTGATGACGCTGAGCGAGTCGACGGTGTCGGCGTCGAATCCGCTGTACAGGGCGACGACGCTTGAGCCGGGCGTCAGGAGGTCGTCGGCGACGGCTTCCAAGAGCGATTGGGTCAGCCGCTCGTAGATTGGGCTGTCGGGCATGTCGAGATGGACGGTATCGAAACCGGCTTCTCGGGCTCCGGCGAGGTCTTCCGAGGTGTTGGCGGCGATGACGATTTTGCTTTTTCCCGCGAGCTTTTTCATCCGCGACCAATCGGTGGGCCCTTCCAAGAGCAGCAGGATGGCCTCGGACTGGGCCGATTCGGTCATTTGCCGAGCGACGGCCAGGAGTCCCTTGAACTGGTCGGTAAGGCGTATCGGCTGCATGGGCGTGCCGTCTCCGCTGAGCTCATCATCGATGTGGGCGGGCCAGGGCTCCGGCCGATCGTTGGCCGGATCGCAGACGCGCAAGGCGCAAGGCACGACCGGAACCGTAGATATACTAAGGCTTTTCGATTCTTGAGGCAACGGCAGCGCATTCATGATTTTTGTGTTTCCCCGATGAAGACGCACAGTCCGTCCTTCGCCCTAGAACCATTGGCCCATGCGTTCAGCCAACGATGGGGTATCGGTCGGCGTTTCGCCTTTGACGTAGTGTTGCCAGCGTTCGACGTTGTTTCCCAGGTCTTTGCCTGTGACGTTTTTGAGCGACAGCATTGCGCGGTATTGCATGGCGGGATCGCCATCGTTGAGGGCATTTCCCAGGGCGGGCACGGCGGCTGGGTTTTTGCAATTGCCGAGGGCTTTGGCGGCGGCGAGTCGGACATCGGCGTCGACGTCGCTTCGCAAGACTTCGGAGAGCAGTTGGACGGTTTCGGCATCGCTTCGTTTGCCCCAGGCCTCGCACGCGGCGAGGCGCACATGGATATCGGCATCATTGAGCGCCGCCTTGAGGACGGCATCGGCTTCCGGGCCGGGATATTCGCCGAGCGTGCGGATGATCTCAACGCGGATGAGCGGGTCTTTTTCGGTGCGGATCGTGGCGACCAGTTGCCGGGAGATTTGCTGGTGCTCGGCGGGAGTTTTGCTTGCTGACTCGGCGGCCAATTTCTGCAACTGTTCGATGCGTTCGGCCGGCGTGGTCACGCCGGGCAAGACATCGGAGACCGGTCCCTGGAACGGCAGCGAGAACGGCACGTCGAAGTCGGAGCAGCCCGAGATGAACAGCGTCGCCATTCCGAGACACGCCAACAGGTATTTCTGAACGCGGAGGCCCGACATCGTGATACTCGCCGCCGTGGTTTTTTTCCAGAACAGTCCGATTAGGGAGGGCGGAACTATAGCAATATCGCGTGATGCCGCCAATACGAATCAGACCCAAAACGCGAAAAAACGGGCGGTTTGGACAATATGGTCTTTTGCCTAAGATTGGCGACTCAGCCCCAGGCAAGGTGAAGTATAATAATGGGATGGGAAAAAACGCCGCGAATACTTGGCCGAGGGGACGCCGACGCGCGATGGTTGCGGCTTTGTTGCCCTTCCGGCGAGGGGGGGGTGGGTGGCGGTCATTCCGCGTCGTGACGCTTTGCGTGGCGATTGTGTTTTCCGGTGTGGCGATGCTTTCGGCGATGGACCGGGTAACGTTCCGCCGCGACGGGAAGACGCAGGAGGCGATCGGTCGGGTGTTGATCTCAGCCCAGGATGGCGGCGTGTTGCTTCTGGCGCAGGACGGCGAGCTTTGGCTGATTCAGCCGGATGAGCAGATCGAGCGGACGAGCGACTCGGCGCCCTTTGCGGCCCTCGATCGAGAGTCGATCGGGAAGCGGCTGTTGGCCCAATTGCCGTCGGGCTTCCAAGTGCATGAGACGGCCCACTACATGATTTTCTACGACACCAGTCCGATTTATGCCCAGTGGTGCGGTTCCCTGTTCGAGCGGCTTTACAAGGCATTTACCAATGTGTGGAGTCGCCGGGGGTTCGAGTTGAGGGAACCGGAGTTTCCGCTGATTGCGGTGGTTTTTGCGGACAAGCAGTCGTATCGCGAGCATTCGCGGCCTGATCTTGGCGAGGGTGGCGACGCAGTGATCGGCTATTTCGGGCTGCTGTCGAATCGAATGACGTTGTACGATCTGACGGGTTCGCCGTCGCAAGGGCATCGGCGCGGGAATACGACGGCCCAGGTCAACCAAATAT
>JAEWUR010000752.1 GCA_023397045.1 Planctomycetota bacterium | reverse complement strand
GAGAAGAACTCCGTGGGCGGCAAGTTCCAGTGGTCGAAGATTTGGGCGGTGCCGCTCGTGATCACGCTGGCCGGGGCCATCGTTTTCGCGGTCGCGTTCAAGACGCCCAAGCCGGCCGACTTCCAGAAAGAAGCTCCGCCGGCCGAAGAGGTCGCGCTGGTCCTGCAATGACGGCACGAGCGGCCTGTTGAAAAAGCGTGCCACTGGCTTTGCCAGTTGTGAACTCCGCCGCGTCTTCACGGCACTGGCAGAGTCCGTGGCACTGCGCTTTCCCTAGACCGACTTCCGCAAAAGACTGCTGACGGCAGGTTATGCTTGAGCATAACCTACTTGTTTTACCCATCATTCCGCGGTTGACAGAGCGCTAGCTGAGCTTGACTCGTTGCGGGATGATCGGTACTCTGTGCCACCCTTGGTCGGGCCGTAACTGTCCACGAGCTCTCATCTTCCGGCATTTCCCATGGTTCTGGGTCGGCGACAATCCGCTCTGCTGTTCGTCGTGACGGCAATGCTGGGCTGTCATGCCGAAATTCAGAAATGCAAGTCGCCGCTGCTGCCTGCCCGGATGTCGCCCGACAGCGTCGTCCTGGAAATGTTCTTCGTGCGATACCCGTTCGACGACACCACAGTCAACGAAAAACTCTGGCAGGAGATCGACGAGCAACAATTTGCGACGGACCTTCGCGAACGATTGACCCAGAACGGATTTCGCGTTGGTTTGGTCGCCGGCCAAATGCCTACGGAATTGGCAAAACTGCTCGAACTGAACGACAAACCGGCCGCGCCGACCGAGGATCTCGAAGGCGACGTGCCACAGAACCTCGATGAGCAGCCCCGCGTCGTCCGGCGGCACCTGCAAATCCGCGCGAATCACACCGGCGAGATCATCGCGTCGGGCGTTTACGCCCAACTGCCGCTGCTGATGAGCGAGGCCGGTCAGATCAGTGGGCAAACCTATAACCAGGCCCAAGGCATTTTTCAAGTCACGTCGGTGCCGCAACCAAACGGCCAGGTGCGATTGGACCTGACGCCCGAGCTGCATTACGACCAGCCGCGCCAACGCTGGGTCGGAAGCCACGGCATGATGCGGCTCGAGACCGGGCGGCCCAAACGGCGATTCGACGAGTTGGCCCTGTCGGCCGAGGTCGCGCCCGGCGCGATGCTGGTGCTCGGCAGTTTGCCGAACCGCAAAGGCAGCCTGGGCGATTACTTCTTCACCGAAAACGACAACGGCCGCGCCGAGCAGAAACTCTTGATCGTTCGCCTGTCGCAAACGCAGCATAGCGGTCTATTCGATCCGCCCCAACCGCTAACGCTGGAGGAGCAATAAAAAAACCACAGATGAACACGGATGAACACGGATTTTTGATGTAGCAATCGCTTGCTCCATCCGTGTTCATTTGTGTTCATCTGTGGCTCTGTTTTTATTATTCTCCGTGCCGCTGGCTATTACAGCGTCTTTCGCACGCCTTCAAGCTGTCCGGACGAACCGAGCATCGTGTTCTTGTGGATGATGTACTCGGCGTAGGCAGCCATGAACACCTTTCCTGGCGGACGAAGGTCGAAATTGGCTGGGTCGTCGCGGAACGCCTCGCGGTGGATCGCACACCAGACCAACCGGCCGTCGGTGTCGATGTTCACCTTGCAGACGCCCAGCTTGGCCGCCGGAAGATATTGCTTCTCGTCGACGCCGCTGGTGTTCGGCATCTTGCCGCCGGCGTTGTTGATCCGGTCAACCCATTCCTTCGGTACGCTGCTGCTGCCGTGCATGACCAACGGGAAGTTGGCGGGGAGCACTTTTTGGATTTTTTCGAGCACGTCGAAGTGCAGGCCTTGTTTGCCGCTGAACTTGAACGCGCCGTGCGAGGTGCCGATCGCCACGGCCAGCGAATCGCAGCCACTCTTCTCGACGAACTCCGCCGCCTGATCGGGATCGGTCAGCTTGACGCTGCCAACCACGTCTTCCTCGACGCCGCCCAGTTGGCCCAACTCGGCCTCGACGACAATACCCTTCGCATGGGCGCGGTCGACGACCTTCCGGGTGATCTCGATGTTCTTCTTGAACTCCTCGTGCGAGGCGTCGATCATCACCGAACTGTAGAACCCGCTATCGATGCAATCGTAGCAGACCTCTTCGGTGCCGTGGTCCAAGTGGACGGCGAAAATCACCTCGGGAAAAACGGCGTCGGCCGTGCGAATCATCGCTTCGAGGAAGCGTTTGTCGGAATAGCCTCGCGCGCCGCGGGAAATCTGGAGGATGAACGGGGCGCTTTTCGCGGCATTGGAAGGATCTTCATTCGACTTGATCTTTCCCAAGTTACCGCGGAACAGACCGACGGTCTGCTCCAGGTTGTTGATGTTGTACGCTCCCACGGCATATTTGCCGTAGGCATGCGCAAAAAGCTGTTTCGTGGTAACAATCATGGAACTAAAGGGCTCCTACAAGAAAAATCCCTACGCTGGAATTGTGAATCCTCAATTCTACCGAAAGCCTGGGGGGTGTTCCAGGGGTGAACGAAAATCGCGTGAACATTATGGTTTCGGACGGGCGTAGATTGACACGCCGGGAATTTTTCCCACTCGGCATAAAAAAACCCCCGAGGCTTTTGGGGCCTCGGGGGTTTTTTTGAATTAAATCCGGCAACACCTACTCTCGCACTTTTGGTACTACCATCGGCTCCGAAAGCTTAACTACCGTGTTCGGAATGGGAACGGGTGTGGCCTTTCGGATATAGTCACCGGAAAGGAGCGGCCATCCCATCGAAGGGAAAGGCCGCTACGCTAGAGGCTAGAGACTAGGGGCCAGGGACAAGAACACCTGTTTCTAATCCCTAATCCCTAGCCCCTAATCCCTAGATTGGTTGTGATAAAGAAGTGGCATCCTAACGCGGGCTCTTAGGAGCGTTGGATACATGCGGCCAAGCATTCGTCCGTTAGTATCGGTTAGCTGAACGCATTACTGCGCTTACACATCCGACCTATCAACCTGATCGTCTTTCAGGGGACTTTCGGGGCTTATGCCCCAACGAAACCTGATCTTGGAGAGGGCTTCACGCTTATATGCTTTCAGCGTTTATCCTTTCCGTACATAGCTACCCAGCCGTGCCGCTAGCGCGACAACTGGAACACCAGAGGTACGTCCTTCCAAATCCTCTCGTACTAAAGAAGAACCTCCGCAAGTTTCGTGCGCCCATAGTAGATAGGGACCGACCTGTCTCACGACGGTCTGAACCCAGCTCACGTACCACTTTCATTGGCGAACAGCCAAACCCTTGGGAGCTTCTCCACCCCCAGGATGTGATGAGCCGACATCGAGGTGCCAAACCGCTCCGCCGCTGTGGACGCTCGGGAGCGATAAGCCTGTTATCCCCAGAGTACCTTTTGTCTGATGAGCGATGGCCCTTCCATGCGGGACCACCGGATCACTAAGTCCTACTTTCGTATCTGCTCGACATATCCGTCTCGCAGTTAAGCACCCTTCTACCTTTACGCTCGACGCCTGATTGCCAACCAGGCTGAGGGTACCTTTGAACTCCTCCGTTACTCTTTTGGAGGAGACCGCCCCAGTCAAACTGCCCAACTGGAAATGTCCTCTGCCCGGATTCACGGGAATCAGAGTTAGAACTAAAATATGCCCAGGGTGGTATTTCAAGGTTGGCTCCACCGATACTGGCGTACCGGCTTCAACGCCTCCCACCTATCCTACACAAAACATATCACAGCCCAATACCAGCCTACAGTAAAGGTTCATGGGGTCTTTCCGTCTAGCTACGGGAACGTGGCATCTTCACCACGGCTACAATTTCACCGGGTTGGTGGTTGAGACAGTAGAGCTGTCGTTACGCCATTCATGCAGGTCGGAACTTACCCGACAAGGAACTTCGCTACCTTAGGACCGTCATAGTTACGGCCGCCGTTTACCGGGGCTTCGGTCGCGGGCTTC
>JAEWUR010000632.1 GCA_023397045.1 Planctomycetota bacterium | reverse complement strand
AACGATGAACGATCCAAACGTTCTCGACACAACCGAGTGGCGCTAAGCCGGATTCTGGATCCGCACTTGGGCTACCTTGATCGACGTCTTCTTGCTCATGGCGATCTCGATGCCGCTGCTGCTTTGGTTCTATGGGCTCGACTACCTCAATCCCGAGCGTTCAGGCGGACTGCGAGGGCCAATGGATTTCCTGATTACCTATGTGATGCCGACCGTCGCGGTGCTGCTGCTGTGGAAATACAAGTCGGCGACGCCGGGCAAGATGGTGATCGGGGCCACGATCGTCGACGCGGACACCGGCGGAAAGCCATCGACCCAGCAATTTCTCATCCGCTACTTCGCCTACATCGTGTCGACGATTCCGCTCTGCCTGGGTTTTTTCTGGATCGCCCTCGATCCGCGGAAACAGGCATGGCACGACAAACTTGCCGGCACGGTCGTCGTGCGACCGCGACGCAGATGCAGGGCATGCGAAGCCGCAAGCGGGTGATCGGCAGGCCGAGCATTACACCGCGACCCCAGTCCCTAGTCCCCAGCCCCCAGCCCCTAGAAATCGTACCAGATGCCGCCGCCGAGTTGCTCTTCGAATCGGTCGTAGAACTGCCACTGGTCGCTCATGCCGTTGAAGTACTGCATGCCGATTCGGAAGAGGTGTCCGGTGCGTCCTCGCCATTGCCAGCCGGTCTGAAACGTCATGTTGCCGCCAAAATCGTTTTCCTGGCGTAGCTGCGTGTTGATGGCCAGGAATGGCGCGCCGCGTGCGCCGGTCGGTTCGATCGAACTCCAATCGACGCCGAACTGGAACGCCCAGGGCTTCGCGCCGTCGTCGGCCCAAAACGCATAGTCGGCTTCCGAATAGATGCGAAAACTCGTGTTGAGATTCAGCGAAACGCCGAGGACGATCGAATCGCGAACGTAGTTCAGCCGCGAGAACGAGTGATGGCGGATCATGTACTCGTCGCCAAGATGCGAACACGAATGGACGTAGCCTAGCTTCGCTTCCCAAGCTCCTTGACGGGTCGTGAGGAATGAGCCGACGCGAAAATCGTTCGACACGACCTCGCGGATCGAATCGAGCCGCGGAAACGTGGCCGCCTCCATGTCCCATTGCCAACCTTGCGGCCAGAGATCGTTTTCGGTGCCGTATCGAATCAGGCCGACTTTCGCTCCGATCGTTCCCTCCCAAAGCCAACCCTGCTCGCGCTCGTGAACCCATTGCGTACCCAATCGCGGCTCGCGCGGACCGGCGAGATAGGACGGATACATCAGGCCGGTCGGCAGAATCTGCCAGGTCCAAACGCCATCGCTATTGAAGACGCGATCGACGGCCGTGTCGGTGTCGACCGGCCGGTCGTAGACGGTCATGCCCAGGTCGCTGTAGTCGGAGGCGGTCAGCGCGTCGGGCACGGGCGACGTCGCGATGCCGCCGACGCGGTTGGGAACCGACGCCATCAGGTTCGGCGTGGTCGCGCGATACGACGGCAGATTCATTGGCATTGCGCCAGGCGTCGCCGTGGTCGGATAGCTGGGCGCGGCCGAGGGATCCTCCGGCGATGTCGACGGATAGACAGGCAGTTGGGCGTCGGTTGTCGGATAGGTCGTCGGCAGGCCGTTGGCGACCATTTGTTGGGGTCCGGCGCCGGGCGACAAGGTTTGCGCGGGCAGGACCGCCGGGTTTTGACAGATCCATCCAAGCAGGAGGATTGCAGGCCAGAACCGTTGGGAAAACATTGTGAAATGCTCCAACCGAACAAAAATTCGCAGGGTTTCCGGAAAAGGGGCGGTAGTGTAACAATTTTGGTATTGCAGGGGGAGACCGGTTTCGCAAGACGCAAGGTCTTTTGCAGTAATCAGTTAGGAAACGATCCAATTATCGCTATAGCAAACCGGGCGCTGATGCCGACACATTGAATCTTCGCAAAGCCCCCACGGGAAACCCGCTCATCTTTCGATATCCCCCCATTGGTGTGCATTGCAGGGAACGCCGGCGCGCGTTACGCTACTGGATTCTTCGCGGCCGAAATAGCGTGCAAGGCCGAAACCAAAAAACTCACAAGCAACCCGTTTATTTCATTCATCTAGGAGACCACCCGTGGAACAAAGACGCTTCGTGACCGTCGACGGCAATGAAGCGACGGCCAACATTGCCCATCTGTGCAACGAGGTCATGGCGATTTACCCGATTACGCCCTCGTCGGGCTTGGGTGAATTGCCGGACGCTTGGGCTGCCGCCGGACGCAAGAACATCTTCGGCACCGTGCCCGACGTCGTTGAAATGCAGAGCGAAGCGGGAGCCGCCGGCGCGGTTCACGGGTCGCTCCAAGCCGGAGCTTTGACGACAACCTTCACCGCCTCGCAAGGTTTGTTGTTGATGATCCCGAACATGTTCAAGATCGCCGGCGAATTGACCTCGACGGTGTTCCACGTCACCGCTCGAACCGTCGCCACGCATGCCTTGTCGATCTTCGGCGACCACGGCGACGTGATGGCCTGCCGCTCGACCGGTTGGGCCATGCTCAGCTCGGCCTCGGTCCAAGAGGCGCAGGATATGGCCCTGATCTCCCAGAGCGCAACGCTCGAAGCCCGGGTGCCGTTCGTCCACTTCTTCGACGGTTTCCGCATTTCGCACGAAGTCAACAAGATCGAGCAACTCACCGAAGACGACTGCAAGGCCATGATCGACATGGACCTTGTCGCCGCGCATCGCGAGCGAGCCCTTTCGCCCGAGCGACCCAAGCTCCGCGGCACGGCCCAGAACCCGGACGTCTTCTTCCAAGCCCGCGAAACCTGCAATCCATATTATGCTGTGTGTGCGAGCATCGTCCAGAAGCACATGGACAAGTTCGCCAAGTTGGTTGGCCGTCAGTATCACCTGTTCGACTACCACGGCGCGCCCGACGCCGATCGCGTCATCGTCATCATGGGCTCGGGCATCGGCGTGGTCGACGAGACGGTCGACAAGCTCGTTGCCGAAGGCCAGAAGGTCGGCGTCTTGAAGATCCGGTTGTTCCGTCCGTGGAGCACCAAGGATTTCGTCGCCGCGATGCCGAAGTCGGTCAAGCACATCGCGGTGCTCGATCGCACGAAAGAACCGGGCGCGGCCGGCGAACCGTTGTACCAAGACGTCGTCACGTCGCTGGCCGAGAGTTGGGCCGAGTACACCGGCAACGGCTCGATGCCTCGCGTGATCGGCGGCCGATACGGCCTGTCGTCGAAGGAATTCACGCCCGCCATGGTCGCGGCCGTGTATGCCGAATTGTTGAAGGCACAGCCGAAGCGTCAGTTCACGGTCGGCATCCTCGACGACGTGACGAACCTGAGCCTGGACTACGATCCGCACTTCTCGACCGAGGCGGACGATTCGGTCCGCGCGTTGTTCTTCGGTTTGGGCAGCGACGGCACGGTCAGCGCCAACCGCAACTCGGTGAAGATCGTCGGCGAGAACACCGCCTTGCACGCTCAAGGCTACTTCGTCTACGACTCGCGCAAGGCCGGCTCGGTCACCACGTCGCACGTGCGGTTCAGCCCGCGTCCGATCCGCGGCTCGTATCTGGTCCATCGGGCGAACTTCGTGGCATGCCACCAGCCGCAATTCCTGGAACGGATCGACATGCTGTCGATGGCCGATCCGGGCGCGACGTTCCTGTTGAACAGCGTCTACGGCCCGAACGACGTTTGGGACCATCTGCCCGCCGAAGTGCAGAAGCAGATCATCGACAAGAAGCTGAAGTTCTACGTGGTCGACGCCTACGAGGTCGCCCGGCAGACCGAGATGGGCGTGCGGATCAACACGATCATGCAGACCTGCTTCTTCAAACTTGCCGGCGTGATTCCGCCCGATGAGGCGATCACGCAGATCAAGGAAGCCATCAAGAAGACCTACGGCAAGAAGGGCGGCGGAAAGGTCGTCGAGAAGAACAACGCGGCGGTCGACGCGGCGTTGGCCTCGCTGCACGAGGTGAAGTATCCAACCGAAGTCACCTCAAAGCTGCACATGCTGCCTGCGGTTCCGGCCCATGCCCCGGCGTTCGTCAAGGACGTTTTGGGCGTCATGATCGCCAACCGCGGCGACGATCTCCCGGTCAGCGCGTTGCCTTGCGACGGCACGTTCCCGACCGGCACGACGCAGTATGAAAAACGCAGCATCGCCCAGGACATCCCGATCTGGGATCCGAAGATCTGCATCCAGTGCGGTCTCTGCTCGCTAGGCTGTCCCCATGCCGCGATCCGCATGAAGGCGGTCGATCCGGCGTTGCTGGCCAACGCTCCGGAAGGTTTCAAGACGACCGACTACAAGGGCAAGGAGTTCGCCGGCTGGAAGTTCGTCGTCCAGGTCGCGCCGGACGATTGCACGGGCTGCGGTCTGTGCGTTGACGTCTGCCCGGCCAAGGACAAGGAAAAGGTCAAGCACAAGGCGATCGACATGGAGTTGAAGCTGCCGCACCTCGAGCGCGAGCAGGCCAACTGGGATTACTTCCTGTCGCTGCCCGACGTGGATCGTTCGAAGGCCAAGCCCGAGACGATCAAGGGTTCGCAGTTGTTGCTGCCGCTGTTTGAGTTCTCCGGTGCGTGCGCCGGATGCGGCGAGACGCCCTACGTCAAGCTGCTGACGCAGTATTTCGGCGATCGGATGCTGATCGCCAACGCCACGGGCTGCTCGTCGATCTACGGCGGCAACCTGCCCTGCACGCCCTACTCGCAGACTCGCGAGGGACGCGGTCCGTCGTGGTCGAACTCGCTGTTCGAGGACTGTGCGGAGTTCGGTTTGGGATTCCGGCTGGCCGTCGACCAACAAAGCGATTACGCGAAGCTGTTGCTCCGCGGCCTGTCGTCGCAGTTGGGCGAAGAGTTGGTCGGCAACCTGCTGAACAACAAGCAGGAAACCGAGGCCGACCTGGCCGCGCAACGTGCCAGCGTGGCCGTGTTGAACCAGAAGCTTAGCTCGATCGGATCGGCCGACGCCAAGGCCTTGCTGGCCTCGTCGGACTACCTGATCCGCAAGAGCGTCTGGAGCTTCGGCGGCGACGGCTGGGCCTATGACATCGGCTTCGGCGGTCTGGACCACGTGTTTGCCTCGGGTCGCGACGTGAACATTCTCGTCCTCGACACCGAGGTTTACTCGAACACGGGCGGCCAGGCCTCGAAGGCTACGTTCCGGGGCGCCGTGGCGAAGTTCGCCGCCGGCGGCAAGGGTGGATGCAAGAAGGATCTCGGCATGATCGCCATGGCCTATGGCAACGTGTTCGTCGGCCAAATCTCGCTTGGCGCCAATCCAATGCACGCGATTCGCACGATTCGCGCCGCCGAGTCGTATCGCGGCACCTCGCTGCTGATCGCCTTCTCGCACTGTATTAGCTGGGGCATCAACATGACCCAGGGCATGGAGATCCAGAAGGAAGCGGTGGCCTGCGGTTACTGGCCGCTGTACAGCTTCGATCCGCGCGAAGACGCGCATCCGTTCCAACTGGCCAGCAAGAAGCCGGTCGGCAATTTCAAGGACTTCGCCATGAAGGAAGCCCGATTCGGCATCCTGGCCCGGTCGAAGCCCGAGGAATCGGCCCGCCTGCTGACCCTCGGCCAGCGCGACATCGACAAGCGTTTCCATTTCTACGAACAATTGGCCGGCGTGGACCGGGAAGTGGTCGCCGAGGCGGCCGCCTCGGAATCCGGCGCCAACGGCGATACCCTTGCGAAGGATTCTAAGGAGGTGCGGGCATGAGCGTCGACCTATCCACAACCTATCTCGGTTTGAAGTTGAAGAATCCGCTGATGATCTCGGCTTGCCCCTTGACGGGCGACGTCGATCAACTGAAGCGGTTGGAGCAGGCCGGCGCCTCGGCGGTCGTCCTGCCTTCGGTGTTCGAAGAACAGATCGAACACGATTCGGAAGAGATGACCAAGGTCCATGAGTTCGGCTCGGAAAGCTTTGCCGAAGCGTTGACCTACTTCCCGGAAGCCGACGATTATCGCACGGAACCGGACGAGTATCTCGACACGATTACGGCCGCGAAAAAGGCGATTGCCATTCCCGTCGTTGCCAGCCTCAACGGCACGAGCAAGGGCGGTTGGGTCCGCTACGCGAAGATGATGCAAGACGCCGGGGCCGACGCCCTGGAGTTGAACATCTACTTCGTTCCGACCGACCTCGACATGACCGGCGAGGAAGTCGAGTCGCGATATCTCGACCTCGTCGCGGCGGTGAAGCAGTCGATCTCGATCCCGTTGGCGGTCAAGATCGGTTCGCAGTTCAGCGCCCTGGCCAACTTCGGCGTTCGGCTTGCCGACGCCGGGGCCGACGGCCTGGTGTTGTTCAACCGCTTCTTCCAGCCCGACATCGACCTCGAAAAGCTCGAAGCCGTGCCGACGCTCCATTTGAGCACCGAGTCGGATTTGACGTTGCCGTTGCGATGGATCGCGTTGATGCACGGTCGGGTGAACGCCTCGCTGGCGGCCACCGGCGGCATTCATGACGCCTCGGGCCTGCTGAAGGCCTTGTTGGCAGGCGCCGATGTCGGCATGATCGCCTCGGTGCTTTACCAGAAGGGCGTCAGCCAGGTCGGTGCGATTCTTTCGGGCCTGACCACGTGGATGGAGAAGAAGGATTACGACTCGGTCGAGCAGCTCAAAGGCAGCATGAGCCGCGAGAACTGCCCCGACCCGTCGGCCTTCCAACGCGGTAACTACATGAAGACGCTGACGTCCTACGTCGGCAAGGCGATCTGACGCGACGATCGCTTCGAATTCGATCAGCGATTGAAAAGAACGAGCCCCGGGACTTCGGTCCTGGGGCTTTTTGTTTGCCTCAATGCGGAAACACCTTGACAATCAAATCGTTGCGGATCGGAAGATCCCTGCTGAAACAGCCCTCACCCTAACCCTCTCCCAAAGGGAGAGGGGACTTATGGGAAGGGGCTTTTTTTGTTTCGACGGACGCCTTGCACGGACTGGCCGCGTATTTGGCGGCCAACGAAAGCAGCTTGTTCTGGTCGATCGGCTTCGTCACGTAATCGTTGCAGCCGGCGGCAAGGCATTTTTCACGATCTCTGCTCATCGCATGGGCCGTCAAGGCGATGATCGGCCCGGCGTATCCGGCCTGCCTGAGCCTTCGGGTCGCCTCATAGCCGTCCACGTTCGGCATCTGCATGTCCATCAGGATCACATCGAACGGATTGCCCGCGTCTCGGGCGGCCAATGCCAGATCATGAGCGATCTGGCCGTTGTCGGCCACGATCACGTCGGCCCCGGCTCGTTTGAGCAGGAACGCGATCAGCCGCTGGTTGTCGGGACCGTCTTCGGCCAGAAGCACCCGGCCGGTAAGCCGCACACTCGAGGTAATCGGTTGTTCCTCGCGATCGATAGCCAATTCTGCTTCGGTCTTGTTCGAGAACATCGCAACGCCGTCCAACGGCCCCGTATCGACCGTCACGGTGAACGTGCTTCCCTCGCCGAGAAAGCTTTTCACCGTGATGTCGCCGCCGAGTTTGGCGGCCAACCGCTTGCTGATGGCCAATCCAAGCCCGGTTCCACTGTGCCGCCGCGTCGCCGATGCGTCGACCTGACTGAACGGTTTGAACAACTCGGCAATCTGCTCGGTCGTCATCCCAATGCCCGCGTCGATGATCTCGAATTGCATTTGCGGGCCATTGTCTCCGCGGTCCAGCCGTTGAGCGACCAATCGGATCTTGCCCATCTCGGTGAACTTGATGGCGTTGCCGATGAGGTTGATCAATATCTGTCGCAGCCGAACGGGATCGGAATGAATCGTCTGCGGGATTGGGCCGATGCACTCGATCTCGATCGGCAATTTCTTGGCGTCGGCCCGAACCCGCATCAGCGAGACGACTTCCGAAAGGATCCGGAGCGGCGAGCATTGCAAATGCTCGATATCGAGTTTTCCGGCCTCGATCTTCGACAGGTCGAGGATATCATTGATGATGGCGATTAGGTACTCGCCGTTTTGTCGGACTGTCGTGGCCGCATCGAGTTGGTCGCGCGTCGTGGCATGGGCCATGAGGATTTCCGAGAATCCGAGGATCGCCGTCATCGGCGTCCGGATTTCGTGGCTCATATTGGCCAGAAACTCGCTCTTGGCGATGGTCGCGGCTTCGGCCTCGTTTTTGGCCCGCGACAGTTCCGCTTCGGTTTGTTTTCGAAGCCGCAGCATTCGATCCTTGGCCATGTCATACAACAAGGCGAGGCCGAACATCGCCGTGATCAGACCGATCATTGCCAGCAGATCGAGCAGCTTGTATTGGCGAACGCCCAAGTCGTTCGGAAAGCGATATCCGCTGAAGTCGAGCGCAAAAAACGCGATCAGCGAAAGAATCATAACGGTAAGCCAGAAGACGGCCGAACGTCGACCGGCGGTGCTCAAAGCGACGACCGGCACCGTTGCGTACCAGGGCAATGCCGGGGACCCGTGTCCTCCCAGACGGCATGCCAGCACCGTCAGCACCGCAAAGAAGGCGGCCGTGAGCAAGTTTCCAGAGAAGAAACACGACCCCACCCAGCGCATCATCCACAGCCCGAAACAAGCTACGACGACGCCGATGCACAGCGATGCGCCGCCGACCGGGCTGCCCAATGAGAAGATGATCGCGGCGAAGACGATAGCCAGCGGAATGAGCGTCCAGTAGAACGCTACGGTTAGCCGTGCTCGCCGAAATTGGTCTTCGTTGCCGTCAAGAAGACTGGCATTCACGAACCAGTCGATGCCGGCGGAAAACGCTCCTGAAACGTAGCGGCGGTCCATCGAATTTCGCGTCCTGATCGAGTCTCTAGTGCTTTGTCAGCCGTGCTGTGACGGGTGCCATGCCCACGCTTGTCGTGGGTATGTTGTGACGTTTTTTGGCAATTCACATGCCCACGGCGAGCGTGAGCATGGCACCCAAACTCATCAACCCATGATTGACGAAGCTCTAGGGAGTGCCTTCCTCCGCCCCCCACTTATGTATTGCAAAAATATAGGCTATGGATACGTTTTTTTGGGCGAAATGTGCGATAAGTCCTACCCAATGCGAACTTTTCCACATCATCGCGGGACCAGATATCGCCTTATTTGGGTTGTAGAACAGTCGGATGAGGCAAAAAACTCATGCCTGCACGACCAGGGACAGATCATAATGACTATCCGGGTTGGAGGGCGCATTCGCCGAGCCCTTCACGCGGGGGAGTGCAAATCGCCGTCGATCACCTACAATTCCTCGTACGAGGACCCTTATGAAAGCCATGCTCCTTCGTCGGATTGCGGCGGCCGATGCGTCGCCGTTGGAATGGACGGATGTGCCGACGCCAGAACCGGGACCCGGCGAGGTGCGAGTTCGCGTTCGTTGTTGCGCCGTCTGCCGAACCGACCTTCACGTGGTCGAAGGCGATCTGCCGCAGGAAAAAATGCCGGTCATTCCGGGCCACCAGATCGTCGGCATCGTCGACAAGCTTGGACCGCCGCTAGCGGCTTCACAATCCGCCGCCCGCCTGCAACTCGGGCAGCGCGTCGGCATTGCCTGGCTAAGGCACACGTGCGGCCAGTGCGGCTTC
>JAEWUR010000041.1 GCA_023397045.1 Planctomycetota bacterium | reverse complement strand
CTGTTTACCGTTTACGATCAACACCGACAACATCGCAGCAAATCGTCAGACAAGTTGGGGTCTCGACATGAGTGAATCGTCCTACTTCAAGAATACATTCAAGGCTTTGACGGGAAATGAACCGTTTCCCTGGCAAGAGGAGCTATATTCGCGCCTGTTACGTGGCAAGGACCGTTTTCCAAAACAGTGCTCTATTCCGACCGGTCTCGGCAAGACGGCAATCATACCGATCTGGCTCATCGCCCTGGCGGAAAAGCCCGACATCGTGCCCCGGCGGTTGGCATACATCGTCAACCGCCGCACCGTGGTCGATCAGGCCACACGCGAAGCAGAGCGGATTCGTGACAACTTGGAAAATCCTGAATTGAGTGGTCTTGCGGAACAATTGCGCCGGCTGTATGCCGCGGACGAACATTCGGGTGACTCGCCGTTGGCCATCAGCACGCTGCGTGGTCAGTTTGCGGATAATGGCGAGTGGTCCACCAACCCAGCGCGGCCCGCAGTCGTCGTCGGCACAGTCGATATGATCGGAAGCCGGTTGCTTTTCAGCGGCTACGGTTGCGGGTTAGGCAAACGACCCATGCATGCGGGTTTTCTTGGGCAAGACTCGCTGATCATCCACGATGAAGCGCACCTCGAACCGGCTTTTCAGGAATTGCTCGTTACCATCCAGAAAGAGCAATCGGAAGGACGCACGCCAGATTACCGCCCGATGCGTGTCCTCGAACTCACTGCCACCTCAAGGGGCCGAGAAGAACTATTCGAGTTGACGGAAGAAGAGATGAATCCACCCGACGTGCCACCCGATCCGCCGACGAGACCGGTTCACTATGTCTGGCGGCGACTTCGTGCCAAAAAGACAGTTCACCTGTATGAAAACGCCGATCCGAAAAAACTGGCGGACGAGATCGCGGATTTGGCCCTAAGGTTCAAGGATGCCAAACGGGCTGTGCTGGTGTTCCTACGCAAGGTCGATGACGTTGAGAAGGTTGTTGCGAGGCTGCGGAAGGAGAAGCAAAAGGTACAACAATTGACCGGCACTCTTCGCGGTATGGAACGAGACAGACTTGCCAAGGAGGATCCGGTCTTCCTCCGCTTCCGGCCGAAGGCGGAACCGGAAAACGAAACCGTTTATCTCGTCTGCACGTCAGCAGGTGAGGTCGGCGTGGATATTTCCGCGGATCATTTGGCGTGCGACCTTTCTACGTTTGAGAGCATGGCACAGCGTTTCGGCCGCGTGAATCGCTTTGGAGATCGCGATGACACTGAGATTCACGTCGTCTATCCAAACGGGTTCAACGACGGGGACGAAACCGACCAACGGCGGAAGAAGACACTCGATTTGCTGCAAAAACTGGACGGTAATGGAAGTCCAGAAGCTCTTGGCAAGTTGGACGCAGACGCGCGCCTGGCAGCGTTCACGCCAACACCGACGATCCTGCCTACCTCGGATATCCTTTTTGACGCCTGGGCGTTAACGACAATTCGAGATAAGCTCCCGGGGCGTCCGCCGGTCGAACCGTACTTGCACGGCATTGCCGATTGGGAGCCGGAAACGCATGTGGCATGGCGGGAAGAGGTGGAAGTCATCACCAATGGTCTGCTAGACACATACAAGCCGGGAAATCTCCTTGACGATTATCCGCTCAAGCCGCACGAACTGTTGCGAGACAACGCTTATCGAGTGTTCAAACACCTGCATGCACTGGCGGAAAAACACGGCGATAAACCGGTCTGGATCGTGGCTAACGATGATTCGGTACGTATCAGCACATTGGGCAAGATCACCGAGAAGAACAAGAAGGACGATCTGAATGGAGTAACAGTGCTCCTGCCGCCGTCGGTGGGCGGTTTGCGCGATGGTCTGCTTGACAGCGATGCTGAGCTTGCCGAGGACATGGATGTTTCGGACCGGTGGTACGCGGATGACGAAAGGACCAAGAAGCGTCGCATCCGGGCGTGGGACAATGATCCGGAATTGGAGAAGAGGACCAAAAACATGCGATTGGTGTGTCCACCGATTGACACCAAGCCCGATGCTGACGAAGACGAGAGCATAAACACTGCTGGACGTCGATACTGGTACTGGTACGATCTTCCCCAAGCCACCGACAGCGAAGATACCAAGAACGCCGAGAGGCCCGTCCGTTGGCAGATTCACACAAACGATGTGCTAAGAAACGTCGAGCGGTTTATTGAGAAGCTGTGGTTTGAGGATGAAATCAAGAAGGCTCTGATTCTGGCGGCTCGGTTTCACGACTTCGGCAAGGTAAGGGTGGTGTTTCAACGCATTCTTGGCAATCAGGGCTACAATGCCGCCGTCCTCGCCACAGCATGGGCGAAATCGGGTAGCGAAAGACGGCGGTTTGGCCTGCACGAGGACTACCGCCATGAGTTTGGTTCATTGCTGGATGTCGAAAGGACTGCCGACTTTGCACAACTCGACCATGACACGAAAGATTTGGTTCGACACCTGATTGCCGCGCATCATGGCCGGGCACGGCCGCATTTTCCGGGGAAGGAGGCGTTTGATCCCGAGTCATCTGAAAAACGCTGGAGTGAAATCTCACAAGAAGTCCCACGGCGGTTCGCCCGCCTGCAGCGCAAATACGGCCGCTGGGGCTTGGCGTATCTCGAATCTCTCCTTCGCGCCGCCGACTGGGCCGCGAGCGCCAAGCCTTCCGAGTTCGTGGAAAAAGAGCAGGATAACGAAACATGAACAATCCTGAACCAACGATTCGCGTGAATGTCGACGTCACAAATCCCGGCCAGTTCTTTGCCTGTTGCGGTTTACTCGAACTGGCCGACCGGCTTTGGCCAGGCGCGGAAGGCTGGTTTCAAGAAAATCAGTTCTGCATTGCTGCAAGTGGCAGCCTCTCGGAAATCATCCACGGACTGAAGGATTGTCAGCCGTGCGTTTGCAGCGACGAAGGAGAACCTTCGATAAACCCCGTGAAGATTGAGAAGTTCAACCTAAAACTGAACTGGTGGCTGCGCGACGATTGGTCACGCTTTAGAGACAAACCCAAAGAGAAGCGTGGCGGGCTGATGAAGAGCGAATTGAAGTTTTGGGCCGGAAATCAGTCATCTGGGCAGCTTGTCCGAAAGCTGTTAAGTGAACTGCCTAATCCCACATCTACGAAGGAGCTTGATTACTTTGAGCCATCGAAGTGCATTTCGAGTCGTTTCGGACTTGACTCAGGCCCTGCGTGGACCGCTCTCGACGCGGGTTTTTCCATCAACGAACATCCTATCGGCGTGAAGGCTTCCGCTGCTGTTGAGTTGCTCGCCGCCATTGGCCTGCAGCGATGCCGGCCCGTTATCCACGTGAAGGGGATCGATTACGCCACATGGAAGACCCGCTTGAGTCCCGCGTTGCTGTCCGTAGCGGCTTGTGGCGAAATCGTTAGCGGCTCCTGTACGAAATACCGAACTCGTGTCATCGACCGCGGCAGTTACGCCGCGCTCTGTCATTCCTACCCTCTGAAAGGATATTCCCGTGACTGAAAAGCAGGTTCTGACAATCGAGGAGAATCAGGTACTAGAGCAATTCGATTTCTGGCTGAACGAGGGAGGTCCAGCAGCTCTCGTAATCCGGGAGCCACTGGAGCCTGTCGAAGGGCCGGACGGCGTGTTCTTCCCGGCGACGTTCGCCGCCGAGCAGGGAAACGACCCAGATCGTTTTCGTGGCGGTTACAACATTGACACATTTCCAGATGGCACGAACGTCTGCCTACTGGATACAGTGGGTTCGCAGGGCAACCGCATCGAGCCAATGTTTGCGAAACCGGATTACGCTGGGCTTGTGCCACAGATAAGCATCAGCATAAGTGACAGCAGGACGATCAGCCTTCTTGAAGCTGGACACCGATCCGGCGATGCCATCGTCCGATGTTCGGAGTTAAGAGTTGCGTTGGATGAGGCATTCAGGGCGCTGTCGAACGGCAATGCCGAACAGCTTGCAAAGATTGCTCCCACCTCATTGGTGTTCGGGGTGTGGGATTCGCGTGGTACGCAGGCGAAACTACCCCGGTTGGTATCGGCGACAATCAGAGCCTTCAACGTCTATCGACACACACGACATGCCCAGTACAATCCGGTCATCAATTTCAAGAAAGAAGGGTTGCTGGATGGTATTGATGCGAGCGACGACGATCTTGCAGCAAAGGGCTATGTCAGTCAGCCAATCGGGAGACAAGTTGGCAAGCCTGACCCAACTCATGGCGGCGTGCAGTTGATGAAAGGCGAACGTCTTCGAGGCAGTATACGCCGTGATGCCACACTGGGGCTCGCCGCATTGCGGCGACTCGCGGCGTTTGAGTCCGAGGGGAAGTTCTCGAAAGACCGAACGGATGCGCTTCGCCGGTACATTCTTGGGCTGACGCTCGTCGCGCTCACCGGCGAGTACGAAACCTATCTCCGACAGGGGTGCAATCTCGTTCCAGCCGATGAGGGAAAATCTCGTACGTTTGAGATTGTTCATCCCAGCGGAAAACGAGAGCCATGCACGCTCACGCATCCAAACGCCAAAGAGTATGCCAAGGTTGCCGCCAAAGCTTTCGGCGTCGGTGAAAGCCGCACCGTTCTGTTCGACAAGAAGCTCGCTGAGAAGGACATCAAGGGCGATAAAGACAAACTGAAAGGTGAAGTCGCATCGCTCGACAACACCGACAAGAAGTTCAAGATGAAGATTGGTAAAGGGAAGGACCAGAAGGAACTAGACGTTGCAACCGGTGATAGTACAAGGTTCACCAGAGGCAAAGTTGACTCTACCTTCGAGCAGGTTGTGATCGTTGGTGCCAAACTCGACGTCGAGGTCAACAACGGAATCGCAGCCAAAGTGGCGGCCAAGAAGTGACCGGAGGACGCCATGTTAAACTACCTTTGTCTGTCGGTCACGTTCCTGGACCCCTTCCCATCGTTCCACGGACGCGGAGATGCAGACGAGCCAGAATGGCCGCCGTCCCCACTGCGAGTGTTCCAAGCTCTACTTGCAGCGGCGGCAAGTCACTCACGTGACGGCCAGCAACCCGATGCTAACTCGACGTTGGAATGGCTTCAACGCCAGGATGCTCCCATCATCGTCGCCCCAGATTCGAAAATCGGAGTCCCCGTGCGAATTGCAGTGCCGAACAATGATATGGATGTGGTGGCATCTGCCTGGGCCAAGGGGCAAGAGCCGAAGAAGCAACCCAATGAATTGAAGACGATGAAGACTATCCGCCCAACGCGACTGCTCGTACACGATGATGAGTGCGCGGCTGTCCACTATCTCTACCCAGCGCCCCCGCATGAGCAACCGCCGCTCGAAATGCTCAGGGCAATCACTCACAGTATCACCCATCTCGGTTGGGGGATCGACATGGCGGCGGGAGACGCAACAGTCTGCTCTGAGGACGAAGCTGCCCAACTCCCCGGCCAACGCTGGTTGCCAACCGGGGGAACTGACGACGCCACCATCTTGCGAGTACCAACCGACGGCACGCTTGATGACTTAGTCCAACGGCATCAAGCGTTCCTCAATCGTATCGGGCGCGATGACAAGGGCAACGAGTCGTTCAATCCGGTACCACCGCTTTCCAAGTTCCGTGTCATTGGCTATCGCCTTGCCACGGCGCCGCCGCAACGTCACTTCGCAGCATTCTCTTTGCTCAGCCCCGACGCAAGCCGTTATCGGGCATTTGACACGGCTCGTAAGGCCCTTACCGTGGCGGGCATGATGCGGGCCACTGTCAAGACCGCGGCACAAAAGACCCGATCCGATGAACAGCAATGGATCGATTCGTTCGTTCTCGGTCACGGCGAAGCAAAGGGGCAAATGCATCAGCCCGTCGGCCCAAATCGTTTTGCTTATCTCCCATTGCCGAGCATCGAGTATCGGGGTGAAGATCGTGCCAACGTGGTCGGCGCTGTCCGCCGTGTCTTGATTGCCGTTTTGGCCGATGGCTGTCAACAAGAAGTTACATGGGCCGGCCAATCGCTTTCGGGCGCAGAATTGACCGATCGCAATAACGCCTCGCCCCAGGCCGTCTTGTCCCGGTTGCCAAACAACGACAGGCAGGTGCGGCACTACGTTAGGCCCGCGTCCACCTGGGCCACCGTTACCCCTATGGTTCTACCCGGTTACGACGATTGCCGCCGCTATCGTCGCCGGCTGAAAGACAACACCGACGCCGACAATCAAAAACGCTGGCTCGGAAAGCTTGAGGAACGCATCGATGCGTTGATCCGCAAGGCCATCGGTCAAGCCGGTTTTTCCGACGTGCTTCGCCAACAGGCGATTATCGAGTGGCGAGCAACCGGTTATTGGCCGGGAACCGACCTTGTTTCTCGCTACGGCATCCCCAGTCACCTTAAGAAGTTCTCCCGCTATCACGTGCGCATCCATTGGCGCGACGAGAAAGGTCAGCCTGTTCAAGTTCCAGGACCGATCTGTATTGGCGGCGGTCGATTCTATGGATTGGGGCTGTTTGCAGCACAAGATGGCACGCAATAGCAGTTGTCACACGACACAGAAATCAACCTGTTCTTTGACAATTCACAATCCAAGAAAACCTAACTGCGGCTAGTTTCCCGCCGGAGATTACGCTCCGGCTGTTCGTTGATGCGTGTTATGTAGCGGTCCG
>JAEWUR010000629.1 GCA_023397045.1 Planctomycetota bacterium | reverse complement strand
GTTCAAGGTCAAAGGTTCAAGGTCAAAGGTTCAAGGTCAAAGGTTCAAGGTCAAAGCCTCGGTCTGCCTTGGACCTTGAACCTTGAATCTTGAACCTTCTCGTCACACCGCGTCCAAAACGTCTTTCGCACGACCGAAAATCTCATCGACCGTACCCAGTCCATCAATGCTCTTCAACGAACCGCTGCGGCCGTAGTGTTCGAGCAACGGTTCGGTCTGTTTTCGATAGGCCACCAGACGCTGCCGGATCACGTCCGGCGTGTCGTCGGCTCGGCCGCGGCCGGCCAAGCGGCGGAACAGCTCTTCCTCGGGCACTTTCAGCTCGAGGACCGCGTCCAGCGGCGTGCCCTTCTCGGCCAACATCTTGTCGAGCGCCTCGGCCTGGGCGATGGTCCGGGGAAAGCCGTCCAACAGGTAGCCCTCTTGGCAATCCGGGGCTGCCAGCCGCTCGGCGATGATCTCGATAATGATTTCATCGGGCACCAAAGCGCCGGACGACATGTATTTGTCAGCCTTCAATCCGACTTCCGTCTTGGCGTCGCGCGCCGCACGCAGCATGTCGCCGGTCGACAGGTGCGCCATCTTGTACGTCTTGACCAGTCGCTCGGCCTGCGTTCCCTTGCCTGCCCCCGGCGGTCCGATAAATACCATTCGCATGATTCTGATCTCGTTTGTTGCAGGGGAGACGGCAAGGGCTCAAGTTCAAAGGTTCAAGGTTCAAGGTCAAAGGCGGAACATCACGCCTGAACCTCGGACCTTGAACCTTGAACCTTCGGTCTTCTTCTCACCCTTTCTCCAGCAGGCCCTTGTAATTCCTCATCAACAGATGGTTGTCGACCTTCTGGACGACATCGAAAACCACGCTGACGGCGATCAGCAAACTGGTGCCGCCGTAGAAACTGGCCACGCCGGCAGCACCGGTGTGGACGCCCATCCATGAGGAAACCAGCGTCGGAAAGATGGCCACGGCCGCCAGAAAACCGGCGCCGACGTATGTGATTCGCACCATCACCTTTTCCAGATAGTCGGCCGTGCGGCGGCCGGGACGATAGCCGGGGATAAAGGTGCCGTAGTCTTTCAAGTTGTTCGCCATGTCCTTCGGATTGAACGAGATGGCGGTCCAGAAATAACAGAAGAAGTAAATCAGCGTGATATACAGGATGTTATAGGTCCACGAATCGTATCGATGGAATGCCTGCTCCAACGGCAACGCCCAGGTGTAGGACTTCGACAGATACTGGAGCAAAACCGATGGGAACAGCAGCAAGCTGCTGGCGAAGATGATGGGCATGACGCCGGCCTGATTGACCCGCAACGGCAGGTATTGCCGCGTGCCGCCGTAGACCCTGCGGCCGCGAACGTGCTTGGCACTCTGCGTCGGGATGCGGCGCTGGCCCTGCGTGATCAACACGACGCCGACCACGACGGCCACGAACAGGACGATCAACACGAGGATCGTTTCGACGCCGATGCTGCCGCGGGCGCCACCCAGTTCGAGCCCGTGCTCCTGGATCGGCTTGATCAAGTCTTCATAGATCGCGAACGGCATTCGGGCGAGAATTCCGGCCATGATCAAGAGGCTGATGCCATTGCCGATGCCGTATTCGTCGATCTGCTCGCCAAGCCACATCAGGAAAACGGTGCCGGCGGTCATCGTCAACACGCCTGCAAACACCCAACTGAACGGCAGCGCATTGTCGACCAAAAACTGTTCGTAGATCAGGTCGTTGACCGTCAGGAATTTCATGTACATCCAGCTTTGGCCCAGACACAAAACGACCGTGGCGTAGCGCGTGTACTCGTTGATCTTTTTGCGGCCGCTTTCGCCTTCCTTCTGGAGTTTTTCCAGCGGCGGATAGACGCTGCCGAGCAACTGGAAGATAATCGACGCCGAGATGTAGGGCATGATGCCCAGGCCGAAGATCGTCGCCTGATTCAACTGGCTGGCGCTGAACATGGCCACCTGGTTAAACAGCGCGCCGAGCCCCTGCTCGCCTTCCTGGCCGAAGAAGGCCTTCATGCGGTGGGCGTCGACCATCGGCAGCGGAATCTGCCAACCGACGCGGTAGATCGCCAGCAGCAGAAGCGTCAAAAGAATCTTCTGCTTCAGCTCAGGGATGGTGAAGATGACGCGAATCTTTTCCCACATGGCTCGATCCTTCTACCAGGGGCTAGGGATCAGGGGCTAGGGACTAGATAAACGACAACGTTTTCCGACCCGACCTCTAGTCCCTAGCCCCCAGACCCTAACCCCTTTGTTTATTCTTCACCACGGGCTTCTTGCCCGGCAACACCGTCGCCTGCCCACCGGCCTTTTCGATCTTCTCCGAAGCGGTCTTGCTGTACTGGTGGGCCGTGACCTTGAGGTTCTTCGTCAGTTCGCCGGTGCCCAGCACCTTCAGTTGGTCATAGCTGCCCTTGACGAGGTTCTTTTCGCGGAGCGATTCCGGAGTGACTTCCTCGCCGTTCTCGAAATTGCGTTCGAGAACATCGAGATTCACAATCACAACCTTCTCGGCCCAGCGGTTGTTGAAACCGCGCTTCGGCACGCGTCGAACGACGGGCATCTGCCCGCCTTCAAACGTCGGCCGCATCGAGTAGCCGGACCGCGAACCTTGACCATTGTGGCCGCGGGTCGAGGTCTTGCCGTGGCCGGACCCGGGACCGCGTCCAACGCGCTTCCGCGATTTGTTCTTGTGGATTCCGCGATTGACGTCGTTCAAATTCATGTTAGCGAGACTCCTCGCAGCCGCTCGACTTCGCTTTGGGAGCGGAGCTGCTTCAGGGCTTCGATGGAGGCCTTAACCAGGTTGGTCGGATTGGAAGAGCCGAAACTCTTCGTCAAGATGTCGCGAATGCCGCACGCTTCGCAAACCGCACGGACCGCAGCGCCGGCGATCACGCCGGTACCAGGACCGGCGGGAACGAGAACCACTTCGGCCGCGCCGAACGTGCCTTTGACGGAGTGCGGAATCGTCGTGCCCTCGAGGTGGATCGACTCCAGACTGCGCGTTCCGTCCTTGACGGCCTTCTCGACCGCCGGCGGAACCTCATTGGCCTTGCCGTAGCCCCAGCCCACGCGCCCTTGGCCGTCGCCGACGACCACCAACGCGGTGAAGCTGAATCGACGGCCGCCTTTGACCACCGCGGCGCAACGCCGAATTTTAATGACCTTGTCGATCAGTTGTCCGGGAATTGTTTCGGTTGACATATTTTTGAGTGGCTAGTGGTCAGTGGCCAGTGGTCGGTGCCACGATTAAAACACCAATCCTGCTTCTCGGGCGGCGTCGGCCAATGCGGCGACGCGACCGTGATACTTGTACTCGCGGCGATCAAACACCACTTCCTTGATGCCGGCCTCGATCGCCTTCGCGGCAATCGCCTTGCCGATCGCGGCGGCGGCCGCCTTGTTGCCGCCGTAGCCGATCTGCTCGCGCAGTTGCTTGTCGACCGTGCTGGCCGACGCGAGCGTCTTGCCCGCCTCGTCGTCGATGATCTGGGCGAAAAAGTTCTGATGGCTGCGGAAGACGCACAAGCGCGGCCGCGTTGTATATTTCTTCAGATGATTGCGCACGCGAAATCCGCGGCGTTCTCGCTGTCGTCCGACTCGTCGTTCGTGGCTCATACCCTATTTCTCCCCGCAACCAGTTCTGTGTGCGACGCCCGGTCGCAGCTCCACACCTTTCACACCCTTCAAAATCTTCGCACCTTTCACACTTTTCACACTTTACTTCGCCATCGCCTTGCCCTGCTTGCGGCGCACGGCCTCGCCGAGGAAACGAATGCCCTTGCCCTTGTAGGGCTCCGGCTTCCGCATCGCACGGACCGAGGCGGCGAAATGGCCAACCTTCTGCTTATCGATCCCTTGGATGACGATGTGCTGTTGATCGGGGACCGAGACCTTGACGCCTTCGGGAATCGGGACTTGCAACTCGTTAGCCAATCCAACGCGAAGTTGCAGCGTGGTCCCTTGGACGGCGGCCAGGTAGCCGACGCCTTGGATCTCGAGACGCTTCTCGTATCCTTGCGTTACGCCGACCATCATGTTGGCGAGCAAGGCGCGGGTCAGACCGTGCAAGGCACGGCTAAGCCGTTCGTCGTCCCTTCGCGTGACATTCAACGCGTTGGCCTGTTCATCGTGGGCGACGGTGACTTCCGGGCGGTGCTCATAGTCGAGCTTGCCCAGCTTCCCTTCGACGGTGACCGTGCGATCGGCGATCTGCACTTTCACCCCGGCTGGGATCTGCACCGGTTTTTTTCCAATCCGAGACATGACAGTAGTCGCTAGTGGTTAGTGGTTCGTGGCCAGCGGCCGCTGGTTTACCAAATTTCGCAGAGCACTTCGCCGCCGAGTTTTCGCTGCCGCGCTTCGCGGTCGCTGATTACGCCGCGGCTCGTGCTGATCACGCAAATGCCAAGTCCGCCGAGAACGGGACGCAAGTCCGCGGCACCGCTGTACACTCGGCGTCCCGGCTTGCTGACGCGCCGGATGCGCCGAATCACCCGCTCCCCGTTCGGCCCGTACTTCAGGTGTACGCGGAGCTGGTTGGACGGTTTGCCGCTGACTTCTTCCCAATCCCAAATATAGCCCTCGCGCTTGAGGACTTCTGCCAGCCCGCGCTTCACCTTGGAAACGGGAATCTCCACCTGGGGCCTCTCGACGCGCACCGCGTTGCGGATGCGGGTCAACATGTCGGCGATGGGGTCGGTCATCATCTGATTAATGTCCCTTTCGGGCCGAAAAACAACAACTCTCGCGGCCAGGGTTTCGGCTCTCGTCCTACGCCCCGACGAATGTAATGGGTAAACGCTCTACCAACTCGCTTTGCGCACGCCGGGAATCAAACCTTCGTCGGCGAGCTTACGGAAACAGATCCTGCAGATACCAAACTTCCGATACACGGCTCGCGGACGACCGCAGAGCTTGCAACGCCGCACCTGTCGCGTTGAAAACTTCGGCTTGCGCTGTGACATCGCAATTTTCGATTTGCTTGCCATTCGGCTTCCCTCAATCTCGTTTGACGGCCGACCGTTCGGTCGGTCGTGTTATCGTTCCCGGCCGCCGTTTCGGCGACGGCCGCTACACAGGTTAGGCCACCCGAAGCGGCATTCCAAAACCCCGGAGCAACTCGCGCGCGTCGTCGTCGCTCGTCGCACTCGTGACCAGCGTGATGTTCATGCCTTGGGGCGTCGTAAACTTGTCCGGGTTCAACTCGGGAAAGACCAACTGCTCGGTCAGCCCCAGGTTGTAGTTCCCGCGACGGTCGAAAGCGTTCGGATCGAGTCCGCGAAAGTCGCGAACGCGGGGCAACGCCACCGAAACCAGCCGATCGAGAAACTCGTACATCCGCGCGCCTCGCAGCGTCACCTTGCAGCCGATCGGCATGTTTTCGCGGAGCTTGAAATTGGCGATCGACTTCCGGCTCAGCGTCACCAATGGCTTCTGCCCGGAGATCTGCCGCATCGCTTCGACGGCGTCCTCCAAAATCTTCTTCTCGGAAACGGCCTTGCCAACGCCCATGTTGATCACGATCTTCTGCAACCGCGGCAGCGAGTGCCGGTTGGTGCGTCCGAGCTTCTTCGCCAGCGCGGGAAGAATCTCTTTCTCGTACTTCACCCACATGCGCGGTGGAGGAATCACCTCGGGCGTATCAGGCGTTTCGGCCTCGGTCGATTTTTTTGCTTTGGCTGCGCTCATAATCGTTTCGCGTTATTTCTTGGCGTAGGCGGCCTTCGCCGGTGAGATCTGTCCGTTGCTCGCGCCGCATTTCTTGCAATAACGTTCCTTCGCGCCGTTGTCGAGGAAGCGGACGCCCAATCGGGTCGCGGCGCCGCACGCCTCGCACACCAGCAGCACGTTGCTGACCTGGATCGGCATCTCCTTCGATAACCGGCCGCCTTGCGGGTTCTTCTGGCTGCGTCGGACGTGCTTGTACACGCGGTTGACGCCCTCGACGACCAGCTTGCCAGCCTTGCGGTTGACGGTCAGCACCTTGCCGGTCGTCCCCCGGTCTTCGCCGGTGATCACTTTCACGGTATCGTTCGCTTTAATCCACATCACACCACCTCACTCGCAAGACTCACGATCTTCATGAAGTTCCGGTCTCGCAGTTCGCGAGCGACCGCGCCGAAAATACGCGTGCCGCGCGGGTTTTTGTCGTTGTCGATAATCACCGCCGCGTTGCTGTCGAACCGGACGTAGCTGCCGTCGGCCCGACGCGTCGGCTGCTTCGTCCGAACAATCACCGCACGAACCACCGCGCCTTTTTTGAAGTCGCTTCCGGCGATGACGCTCTTCACGCTGCAGACGATGATGTCGCCCAGCCGGGCAAAACGCTTCCGCGATCCCCCGAGGACCTTGAAGCAGCCCAGCTCCTTAACGCCCGTGTTGTCGGCCACGACGAGCCGTGTTTGCATCTGGATCATGACTCGGCATTCTCCTCGGATCGGCTGCGACGGGCCGCGGCACGCATGGCGACCAGGTCAACCAGTTTGCTCTTTTCCAGGACGCGGACCAACGCCCAACGCTTGGTGCGCGACATCGGCCGCGATTCGATGATCTCGACCACGTCGCCCGCGCGGGATTCGTTGTTCTCGTCGTGTACGTAACAGATCGTCTTGCGCCGGACGAACTTCCCATAGCGCGGATGCCGCACCAAACGCGGAATCTCCACGCGACGGGTCTTGGCCGTCTTGTCGCTGATGACGATGCCGGTCTCTACTCGCTTTGGCATGGGCTTTAGTCCTGCTTCTCAACGGCCGATTGCTCGGCGGCTCGCTTACGCTCGGTTTGTATCGTTTGAATCCGCGCGACGGTTCGGCGATGCTTCCGCAATTCGCTCGGCGCGTCGAGCCGTTCCGTCTGCGCCTGAAGCCGCAAATGGAACAGGTTGCTCGTCGTTTCCTTCAAGGTCAACGACAACTGCTCGTCGCTCATCTCTCGTAGTTCGGAGGTCTTCGTCATAATAGTCAGTTTCCAATTCGTAACGTCATCGCTGGCCACCGGTCACCGGTCACCGGCCACTCCTCCTGCTACACCGGACGCCTGCGGAGGAATCGCACCCGGACCGGCATCTTGTGTGCCAGCCGAGCGAAACACATCCGTGCGGCCTCTTCGGAAATGCCGCCGATCTCGTACAACACCGTGCCGGGTTTCACGACCGCGGCCCAGTATTCCGGCTCGCCTTTACCCTTTCCCATTCGGGTTTCCAACGGGATCGAGGTGATCGGCTTGTGCGGAAACGCGCGGACGTAAAGACGTCCCTCGGTGCGGAGGTACTGCTGCGCCGCGATACGGCCGGCTTCCAGCGTCGCAGCGCTGATCCAGCCGCCTTGCGTCGTTTGCAGCCCGAAGTCGCCATGGACGACCCGGTTGCCGCGCGAGGCATCACCTCTTATACGACCTCTTTGGCTTTTTCGGTGCTT
Organism: Planctomycetota bacterium; assembly: GCA_023397045.1. Classification (GTDB taxonomy): domain Bacteria; phylum Planctomycetota; class Planctomycetia; order Pirellulales; family Thermoguttaceae; genus JAEWUR01. Next base: position 2,919 of record JAEWUR010000629.1, on the reverse strand, counting down.
GACCCGTTTTGGCATCAGCGCCATCGTTATCGTCCTCGCTGCTAAACATACCTTGGTTGATCCAAACCTGCACGCCGATGTGTCCCTGCGCGATCAGCGCCTCGGCAAAGCCGTAGTCGACCTTCGCACGCAGGGTGCTCAGCGGAATGGAACCGGCGATCTGCTTCTCGCGACGCGACATTTCCGCGCCGCCCAACCGACCGGAACACTGTATTTTGATTCCCTTCGCGCCCGCCTCCATCGTCTGTTCGATCGATCGCTTCATCGTCCGACGGAAACCGGCCCGCTTCTCCAACTGCTCGCAGATGTCTTCGGCCACCAGTTGTGCGACGATCTCGGGTCGATTGATCTCTTCGATCTTGATGTTGATTCGGCGGCCCGTCTTCTCCTGCAACTCTTTCTGCAACTCCTCGACGCGTTCGCCTTTGCGGCCGATCAAAAGGCCGGGGCGCGCGGAGAACAAAACGACCTTCACCTCGTCGCGCGTTCGCTCGATTTCGATCTTCGCGATCGCCGGATACAGCGGCTTGCCGAACTTATCCTTACGGCCCTTGATGTAGCTTCGGATCTTGCGATCCTCGATCAGCAGATCGGCGAACTCCTGCTTCGAGGCGTACCACCGACTCTTCCAGCCGAGCATGATGCCGGTGCGAAATCCGACAGGATTGACTTTTTGTCCCATGAGTTTAATCCAAGGCGACGTGGATGTGCGAAAAACGTTTCTTAATGACCGAGGCCATACCCCGGGCATGCGGACGCATGCGTTTGAACATCGGCCCGCCGTCGACGCGGCAATCGACCACCATCAGGTGGTGCAGGTTCGGCGCCCGGCGATCCTCGGCGTTCGCCAACGCGCTGCGGAGCACCTTCTCGATCATCCGCGCGCCGCGCTGGGGTTGATACTTCAAAATATCCAGCGCCTCGTCGGCCAGTTTGCCGCGGACCAGATCGGCCAGCGGACGAACCTTCTGGGCGCTGATTCTCGCGAATCGGTGGGTCGCTTCGTAAGCCATCGCTCTTTTGCGTCCTGGATTGTTAATGAACTTATTCCCGTCCAAAACGGCGGCAAACCAGCCCGGTCGGTTCGGTTCGCAGCGGAATAAGCGTCATTAGTTGATTCGTTGCCAAAAACCCTATCGCTTGCCCTTGCCACCGTGGCCGCGGAACGTCCGCGTCGGGGCGAATTCTCCCAACCGGTGCCCGACCATCTCCTCCGTGACGAACACTTTCAAGTGCAGCTTGCCGTTGTGAACCATGAACGTATGGCCGACAAACTCCGGAACGATCGTACACGCGCGAGCCCACGTCTTGATCGGATCCTTCGTGCCCGCATCGTTCTGCTTCTGCACCTTCATGTACAGTTTCGGATTGACGAACGGGCCTTTTTTTAGTGATCTTCCCATGGCTCTAGTGGCTAGTGGTCAGTGGCCGTCGGCCAGTATCCCTCTAGTCTTTATTTACCCAATTGTTGGTTGTATTCCTTCATCCGGCCAGTGGCCACCGGCCACTGGCCACGGCTGTTACTTGATCTTCAAAAGTCCATACCGACGCGACCGGCGACGGCGAACAATCGACTTGTTCGACGGCTTCCGACGCTTGCGGGTCGAACCGCCCTTCGCCGGCTTGCCCGTCGGGCTGACCGGATGCCGACCGCCCTTCGTTCGGCCTTCACCACCGCCGTGCGGATGGTCGATCGGGTTCATCGCGGTGCCGCGGACGTGCGGCCGCCGACCCAGCCAACGCTTCCGACCGGCCTTGCCCAACACCACGCCCATGTGGTCCGAGTTCCCGATCACGCCGATCGTGGCGCGACAGGTCGCCGGCACGCGACGGATTTCGCCGCTGGGCAGGTTGATCTGAGCCCAATCGGCGTCACGCGCGGCCAACGTCGCTCGCACACCGGCCGACCGGCACAACACGCCGCCGCGACCCGGCAGCATCTCGATGTTGTGAACGGCCATGCCAAGCGGAATCGCCGACAACGGCAGGCAGTTGCCAACCGAGGCGGGGGCGTCCGGGCCGCTAAGGACCTGATCGCCGGCCTTCAAACCCTCGGGAGCCAGGATGTACCGCTTCTCGCCATCGACGTAGTGCAACAGGGCGATCCGAGCACTGCGGTTCGGGTCGTATTGGATCGAGTCGACCTTGGCCGGCACCCCGTCCTTATTCCGACGGAAATCGATCAGGCGAAGCTGACGCTTGTGTCCGCCGCCACGGTGCCGGGCGGTAATCTTGCCCTGATTGTTCCGGCCGCCCTTACGCTTCCTGGGCGACAGCAACCCCTTCACCGGCTTGGCGTCGGGGGTCAATTCGGCGAAGTCGCTCACGGTGGCCCCGCGGCGGCCTGGCGTAGTCGGGTTGTATTTGCGAATGCCCATAATCAGTGGCTAGTGGTTAGTGGTCAGTGGCTAGTGCTCTCAAACCCTATAACTCTTTGAAATCCTGCACTTCAGGCTTCGGTTAGCGTCCATTGGTCCTTGGGGTGCCTTGCCCTCTAACCACGAGTCACTAACCACTAGCCACTCCTAGAAGAAATTAATCCTGTGTTCCGGATCCAACGTAACGATCGCCTTCTTCCAGGCGTTCGTCGTTCCGCTGCGGAAGCGAGCCCGGCGCGGCTTGCCCTTGCGGTTCTGAATGTTCACGCCCACCACTTTCACGTCGAACAATTGCTCGACCGCCTTGCGAACGTCGTCCTTGCCGGCCATCCGGCTGACCTCGAAGGCGTAGGCGTTGTTGCGAGTCGCCTTGTGCATCCCCTTCTCGGTCACCAGCGGCCGAAGGATGATCTGGTGCGGCTGCAACTCCAAGGCTGTCTTGGTAGTGTCTCGGGCCATAGTTACTTTTCCCTTTGTCTAACCTGTCCCCTCTCCCTCCCGCCGGTCCCCTCTCCCTTTGGGAGAGGGCTAGGGTGAGGGC
>JAEWUR010000412.1 GCA_023397045.1 Planctomycetota bacterium | reverse complement strand
TGACGAACTCGGCCTGATCGGCCTCCTCTTCGCAATGGATCAGCCGCGGCCGCTCGCCTTCCGTCCGCTCGGTCCACAAGTTTTTCGTGAATCGTTCGCGTGCTAACGCGATGACGCGGTTCGTGGCTTCGAGGATCGGCTGGGTGCTGCGATAGTTTCGCTCCAACGCGACGACCGACGCATCGGCGTAGTGTTTTGGAAAGTCCAAGATGTTTCGGACGTTGGCTGCGCGAAAGGCATAGATCGACTGCGCGTCGTCGCCCACGACGGTCAGCCCTTTGCCCGACGGCGACAACCGATACAGGATTTCCGCCTGCAACGTGTTCGTGTCCTGGTATTCGTCGACCAGGACGTGATCGAAAAGCTTTCGGACGGCGTCTCCGCCCTTCTCATCGCCCAGCAGGGCGTGCCAGAACAGCAGCAGGTCGTCGTAATCGAGCGCTGCGGCCGCCTCTTTCCGATCGACATACCCTTCGAACAGTTTTTTCAACTCGTCGTGCCAATCTTGGCACCAGGGGAAATGGTCGCGCAGGACGTTTTCGAGCTTATCCCGGGCGTTGACGCATCGGCTGTAGATCGACATGCACGTTCCCTTCTTCGGAAACCGCTTGTCGGTCTTCGCCAGATTCAGATCGGTCCGCACTACGTTCAACAGGTCTTCCGAGTCGGTCCGGTCGTGAACGGTGAACTCGGCAGGCAGCCCGACGGCCTTGCCGAAACGGTGCAGCAGTCGACTGGCAATGGCGTGATAGGTTCCGCCCCAGACTTGCGTCGTGCCGGGACGTCCCAACCGATGAAGAAGGCTCTCGGCGCGGCGAAGCATTTCGCCCGCCGCACGCCGGGTGAACGTCAGCAGAAGAATGCGGCTCGGTTCCGCGCCTTGCGCAATCGACCAAGCCACGCGATGCACGAGCGTCGTGGTCTTGCCGGTTCCTGCTCCGGCGACGATCAACAAGGGCCGGTCTCCAAAGGTTGCGGCCTCCCGCTGCTGCGGATTCAAACCGGCCAGCAATTCGTCGATCGTCTTGATGTCCATCAAGAACGCGTGCTTATCGTCACACGCCACATAGGATCATGCGATCCTGTTTAGAGTCCGCGGCTCATCGTACTGCCGCGACGGGATCGGCGCTCGGCTCGAAGGCGGGCGCGGCGCTTGATTTCGCTTGGCTTTTCGTAATATTCGCGGCGGCGCATTTCCTTCTTGATTCCACTTCGCTCAACCAGCTTCCGAAAACGACGAACCGCTTCCTGAATCGACTCCCGTTCACGCAACGTCAACTTGACCACTCATTCCTCCTTCAGAAGAACTGTTAGGGTGTTTTTCCGACCGGCCCGCGGCCTTCCATTTTTTGTGACCGCTGGAAACTCTACAATGTACATCGGTCGCCGGGGTCTGTCCACCCCTTATCGACCAAACGGAATCGCCACATTGACGGCTCCCGGGGGATTTTGTCGCCGCGACCACTCATGAATTATACCGTCCGGCCAACCCACCGTTTGGACCAGAAGCCCCGCCCGGCACAGGCCGCATAACCGTAAACTCTTACCCTGTTTGAACTTGTTGCATGGCGAGGTCAAGAAACGACTGATTCATTCGCCCGGTCTCGGCCGATGGCACTAAAACCCCTTGGGTGTCAACATCGCCGTCACGTCAGCCACGAGCCAAGAAATGGACACCGCAACGATTCCCATCAATCTGGTGCTAGACCTGGAAGCCCGGCACGAAGACCTGCTGCTGCGAATCGACGAACTCGACAAAAGGGTGCAACAGACCTTGGCCGAATGGCAAAAAGGCCGGCCGGCAGCATCGCCGGGCGCCATGCCGACCGCATAGCTCGGAAGCCCTCACCCTAGCCCGCATTTCTCACGACCGTAGGTTATGCTTCAGCATAACACATTGGCAGACAACGTCTTGTTATGCTGAAGCATAACCTACAGCCTGTCGGCATTTCAGCCCGTGTGGTGAGAAATGCGGGCTAGCCCTCTCCCGGCGGGAGAGGGGACTCATGAGGCATCGGCTACAGATAGTCGCCGAACAGTTCCCGGCTGGGACGCGCGATCACGACCTCCGAGACAAGCGATCCGCGACGCCGGGCTTCCTCCGCGGCGACTTGCATCCCCTGTCGCACGTCGGCCACCGAGCCCGTCATCAGGCACAATCCCTTTCCGCCGAGCGCCATGGCCACGTGGATGCGGAGCAGCGTGATTCGGGCGGCCTTGGCCGCACTGTCGGCCGCCGCCAAAACGCTGGTGCCGCTGAACGTTTCGAGCACGCCCAGAGCCCCGGCCATGTCCGGCCCAATCGCAACCGATTGACCGAGCGCCGGAAAGACCATCGGATGCACGTTCGCAACCATCAGGTGGTCGATGATCGCTTCGCCGGCCGAGGCCAAGCCCGTCTGAATCGCAGCCTCCACGTCGCTGACGCCGCCGCCGATGATGATCAGATACTTGCCGGAACAGATCGTCCGGGCGATCAGCAGATCGACGGACGCCGCTTTCAGCATCTCGTCTTCGATCTGGTAGCCAATGCCAATGCTCGACAGTTCAATTGCGCCAATCGCTTTCGGGCTCGCCATGGTAATATAGGGACTAGGGACTTGGGGTTAGGGGCTAGGGGTTTAGCGGGCGGGCTTGCCCGCCGTGTCCTCCGCACGGATTCCGGTCGTTACTTCTCGATCCAAACCACGCCGTTTTCAATCGCGGTGACTCGCCCATCAATCGAAGCGTGGATGCACGCGCCAAGGGCGGGCTTGCCGTTGGACATCGGCGGTCGGGCGATCACTTGGCCTTTCCTCACCGACTGGCCGACCGACACCTGGGCCTCGCAGGGGGCCCCGACGTGCTGTTTCAGCTTGATCCCGACGCGGCTCGCTTCCATCAACGTGTCGTTCAAAGGGCCGACGTTGCGGAACTTTTTCAGTCCCAGCTTCGTCATCAGCCGTTGCATCGGCGCCTTGCGGTTGGCCATGTGCAATTCAGGCCGCTGCGGATTGAACGGCGGATTCTCCCATCGCTGTTTTTCGGCGGCCAAACGCCGCTTGTTCTGCGAGCAGACGTTCTTCGGGTCCAGGTCTTCCGGACACGAATAGAGGCTGCACAGGTTGCATTCGCAGCAGAATTGCGTGCCGATTACGTTCGCCTCGCCGACCATGTTGAACTCAAGGCTCCGCATGGCCCGATGCGGCTCGATCGGATGGCCCAGCAGCCATCGCGGGCAAAGCTCCGTGCAGAAGCTGCATTGATCGCACGCGCTGCGGCCGATTCGGGCGATGTCTTTCCAATCTTGACGACGTCGGCGGACAACGACATGGTCGTCGGGCAAGATGATGACGCCGCCGGTCGTCTTGTCGACCAGTGCGTCGTGATTCGCTTCCAGGTAGCCCATCATCACGCCGCCGACAATGTAGTTGGCGTCCGAGATGGTTGGCCCGCCGGCAGCCGCCACGCATTGGGCGAGCGTTACGCCCAGTGGCACCCTGAGCGTGACCGGTTCGGCCACCGCCCCGGCAACCGTCAGGTACTTCTCCGTGACCGGGTGGTCCGACGCATGGGCCACATTCATGGCCGTCTCGACGTTCATCACCACGGCGCCGACCGCCAAGGGAATGCCGCCAGGCGGAATCACGCGGCCAAGAACGTCGTAGACCAACATGAATTCATCGCCGGCCGGGTAGGCGTCGCGAAGCGGTGCGACCTCGATGTTGCCTGGCAGTTTCGACCGCAGCAACTCGATCACGTCGGTGTATTTTTCCTTGATGCCGATGACGCCGCGGCCGGCTCCCACCAGCCGCATGGCGATCGACGTGCCCTGGGCCACGTCGTCAACGTAGGCTCGGAGCACCTCTTTGTCCTTGTGGAGCAAGGGTTCGCACTCGGCCGCATTGATGACGACCGTGTCGGCCTTGCCCGACAGTTTGACATGCGTGGGAAACCCGGCGCCGCCGGCCCCCACGA
>JAEWUR010000361.1 GCA_023397045.1 Planctomycetota bacterium | reverse complement strand
ATAAGACCCTGCTGCCCACCGACCCGACCCTGGAATGGGTTACGCCGGGCCACGCACTCTTCGAGGCTGTCCGGTCCGATTGCCTCACCCGATTCGAAGACCATTTGCGTCGCGGCGCCGTGTTCTTCGACCTCCATCGCAACAGTCCGGCGGTACTCGATGTGTTCGCCGCGTCGATCAAGGACGGGCGGGGCAGCGTGCTGCACCGGCGGTTGTTCGTGGTCGAAACCGCCGTCTCCGGCGAGATGCGGGTCCACGAACCGACCATTTTGCACGAAATCACCCCGGCACCACCCGGCACGCACCCGCCTCAGGGAATCGCCAATCCCGACCGCGCTACCGTTGAGCAGTTCCTCTACGAGCGATCGCTTGCGCCATGGATTACCGGGGTGGCTGCAGAACGATCGGCCGAAGTGACTCGTGTTGCCCGGCATGTCGAAATCAGCCTTAACGCCCTGATCGACCGGCAGCAGATCCAGGTTGCCGAGTTCCTCAATCGCCAGGTTGCGGGCCAGACCGTTCAGGGGCTCGACGGCATCATCGCGCAGGCCGAGCAACATCTGGACGAGTTGAACAATCGGCTCGAAACCCGGCGGCGCGAACTGGAGCTAGAACGTCATTGCACGATTGCAGATATCACGCATCTGGGCCGTGCCTGGGTCTTGCCCCATCCCGAGCGAACTAGCCCGCGGTTGGCCCCGATGGTGCGCGACGATGAAGTTGAGCGGATCGCCATCCAAGAAGCGATCCGGCACGAAGAATCGCGTGGCTGGGTGGTCGAAAGCGTGGAATCCGAGAATCGTGGATTCGATCTCATCAGCCGCCGACCACACCCCGAAGATGTAAAAACCTTCACCGAAGTCCGATTCATCGAGGTGAAGGGCCGCGCCGGTATCGGCGTCGTGGCGCTGAGCGAGAACGAATACCGCACAGCGGAACGGCTGAAGAACGACTATTGGCTCTACGCAGTATTCAATTGTGCTGGCACGCCGCAGTTGCATTCGATTCAGAATCCCGCACGGCTGGGATGGAAGCCGGTAGTCACCGTTGAACATTATTCCTTGCCTTCCTCAGCGATACTAGGAGAACTCTCCGTATGAGCCAGGACGTTATACCAAGAATCGACGTTTCTGACACAACTCTGTTCGGTAACGATGCGGCGGAGGATGAGTCACAACAAATCTTCGAGTCATATTTCCTCAGCCGACCTGAGATCGATCAGTTCACGGATGTCTCACACCGACTCCGAATTTTGCGAGCATATCGTGGCGAGGGAAAGTCAGCTATTCTGCGAATGGCGTTCCATGTGATTAAGGAGAAGGACTATATCGCTGTCAGGACGACTGGTGCCTCACTTGCACCAGATGTTACAGGATCAGACCCATCGGCTTGGACGAAGGGATGGAAACAAGCGATGTTCTCCCATCTTGCATCGGAGATTGGGGCCCAGATCGGCATGGCCTGGTCCGATGATGCAATGTCGCTTGTCGATGAGGCGGAGCGTAACGGCTTTCGCGCTCGATCGTTCACGTCTGGCGTCCTCGACAGAATCAACGGACTGAAAATGCCGGAAAGGCGAGTACTCGGGACTCCGAATGCGGAGAGGCTTCTTCAGCGTTGGCAGCGAGGTAGACCAAAAGTTTGGTTGTTTGTCGATGACGTCGACGAGAACTTCGCCAATACACCCGAGTTCAGGGCGAAGGTTGCAGCCTTTTTCAGTGCGTCGCGGCAAGTGATGACTCTCGTCCCCGATATTCGCATCCGCACAGGCGTTAGGCCAAACGTCTGGCGCATTATTCGTTCGGATGCGGAATCTCTATCGAAAGTGGACCAGTACGCTATTGACATTGGGTGGGATGAATCGTTGTTGAGGGGTGTTTTGGCAAAGAGGGTTGAGGGCTATCTGCTGCGTACTGGACAAGACGCTGTATTATCCCGATTCGACGGCATGAAGCCTGCTATTCGGGACGAACGCCTTGTCGCTATGGCGTTTGACGAGCCAATGGAGTGGGGATTTGACAAGGAACAAATGAAGCCGAAGTACCGACCCCCACATGTCGTTATGGCGACGCTGTCGAGCCATCTACCAAGATGGATGATTGAAATAGCTAAGTTGGCGGCTGCACACGCGACTACGTCACGATCAGTGACTAATGCGAAGATCAGCAAAACAGACATTGTCGATGTATTGGAGGGATTTGGTCGTAGTCGAATTGATGATTTGGCTGCAGAATATACAAGTGAATGTGCCCAGGTGCGGGAGATCATTAGTGCTTTTGCGGATGGAGCCGAGGATTATTCTACAGCTGAACTGCATACAGCAATCACAAATCGTATCATGCAAGGCACCCCAGTCACTCTCGCTAACTGTGGAAGAGTGACTCGGCCAACACAGATCGCCGCATTTCTCTACGAGATTGGATTCCTTACAGCAAGGGAAGAAGGTGAGGACGGACATTATGTCCATTACACGTTCGCCCAAGAACCCGACCTGCTTCATAGTCGAACAAATCTCGATCGAGGCATGTCATGGGAAATCCATCCCGTGTTTCGACAATCACTAGGTCTTAGAACGGCATCGGGCGCTAAGATTGACACACGTAAGAGGTATGGAGTTCGATGACCAAGGTTTATCCCAAACGCTTGATTGAAGTCGACCTTCCCATCGCACGTATCTCCGCCCATGCAAGGCGGGAGAAGTCGATCCGGCATGGACATATCTCGACGCTGCATATCTGGTGGGCGCGGCGGCCGTTGGCGGCCTGTCGGGCGGTCATCTGCGCGGCGCTTTGGCCCGATCCGGTCGATGAAAACTGCCCTCAGACGTTTCGCGATGCCGCGGCACGGCATATGATGGCATTCGCCCGCAAAGTCGATGGCAACTTGAAACTCCTGGCCACCTCCTCCGAAGAATCGAGGAAACGATGGGAGATGATGGCAAAGACGGAAGGCACAAGGCAGAAGGCGGAAAATGAGGATGGCAACCGGAATTCTGCCTTCTGCCTTCCTCCTTCATCCTTACGCGCAGCGTTGTTGGACTTCATCGCCGATTTTGCCAATTGGGACAACTCGACGAGCCAGCCCTACCTGGAAACGTCCCGGGCGCTCACGCAGGCGGCACACGAGGCGCTCGGGGGTGAGCCGGGCACGCGGCCGTTGGTCGTCGATCCGTTCGCCGGCGGCGGCTCCATTCCGCTAGAAGCCTTGCGGGTTGGGGCCGACGCCTTTGCCAGCGATCTGAACCCCATTCCCGTGTTGTTAAACAAGGTCGTGTTGGAATACATTCCCAAGTACGGGCAACGACTGGCCGACGAAGTCCGCAAGTGGGGTAAGTGGATTAAGGAACAAGCCGAGAAGGAACTAACCGAGTTTTACCCTAATGGCTCCAAAAATGAGGTGCCGGTTACGTATCTGTGGGCAAGAACCATCAAATGTGAAGGCACTCGTTGTGGAGCTACGGTACCGCTGATTCGGTCGCTTTGGATATCTAAGCAAGGGCGGCGGTCTATCGCTCTGCGCCTGCATCCAAATACAACGGAGAGGCGAGTCGATATAGAAATCGTCCGGCAGGTTCGTGCTCAAGATGTTGGCGATGGTACCGTCAAGCGTGGTTCAGTAACATGTCCGTGTTGTGGTTATACTACCCCCGTTGCGAGAGTACGTGAGCAGCTCAAGGAAGACTCTGGTGGCGCTGATTCGAGCCAACTACTTGTCGTCGTTTCTCGAAGTGAGGCAGGCAAAGATTATCACATCCCAACAGCACGTGATTTGAATGCCGTTGAACATGCCCAGAAATGCACCAATCGCACGAGCATTCTCGGTCAAGTTGAATTGCCCCTCATGAGCGGCGTGTTTAATGCTCCAATCTATGGTATGAACCGCTGGGATCTTCTATTCTCTGCGAGACAATTGCTCGCCGCCCATGTTATAGGTGAGTCAATTAGCAGCGCATATCGAGAGTGCGGTGGTTCCTCACAGGATGATCTTTGCGGCGCCGTTAAGCTACTTCTTTTGTTAGCAAGAGGAAAGTACCTTGATTTTCGAACGACGCTGTGTGGTTGGATCAGCGTTGGCGAGAAAATCGGTCACACATTTGGGCGTCAAGCACTTGGTATGATCTTCGATTGGGCTGAAGGCGTACCATTCGGCGATATCAGTGGAAGTTGGGAACGCTGTGTTGAGTACATTGCTGAGTTTGTGGAAACTGAAGCAAAGGCTGCACCACTCCAAGGTTTGGCCCAGCGAGCAGACGCCCAGATACATCCGTTGCCGAATGATTCGGCAAATGCATTTGTGACAGACCCCCCCTATTACAATGCCGTGCCTTATGCTGATCTTTCTGAGTTCTTTTATCTTTGGCTGCAACGCCCTCTTGAATCTGAGATGGCATCACTTTTCTCCGATGTAACCGTTGAAAAGTCTCGCGAGCTGTGTGAGATGAAAGGATGGGATCCGGTACGGTACCCCGAGAAAGACGCAACATTTTACGAAGAGGGAATGGGCAAGGCACTGTCAGAGGGCCGACGTGTCTGTATCCCATCAGGAATTGGAGTCGTAGTGTTTGCGCACAAGTCCACCACAGGATGGGAGACATTATTGTCTGCTCTGATCCAGGCTGGCTGGGTTGTTACTGCATCATGGGCGATAGACACTGAACGATCTGGCCGTTTACGAGCCATGAACTCAGCAGCACTGGCATCCTCTGTCCATCTTGTCTGTCGTCCGCGCGAGAATCCTGATGGTTCGGTGCGGAAGGATGACATTGGCGAGTGGCGCGATGTGCTCGGCGAATTACCGAAACGTATTCACGAGTGGATGCCGCGACTGGCCGAGGAAGGCGTCGTGGGCGCGGATGCCATCTTTGCCTGCCTGGGGCCGGCGTTGGAGGTCTTTTCACGCTACTCTCGCGTAGAAAAAGCGAGCGGCGAGGTGGCCACGCTCCGCGAA
>JAEWUR010000275.1 GCA_023397045.1 Planctomycetota bacterium | reverse complement strand
GCGCCGCACCGGGCGCTGCCTCGATCACAGGCGCAGGCGGCGGCGCCGGCGGCGGCTCGGGCGGCGCGGCCTTCACCATCAACAAGGCAACCGATTGACCGCTCGTCGACTCGTCGCATAACGGAGCGATGAAACAATGAAGACGGTCGCACCACCAGCAAAGGAACGCCGTGTTCGTCTCCTGGGCGCGCGTGTCGAAGCCCAACCGTTTGAAAAAGTCCAACTGCGGGACCGGCGTCAAAAAGAACGTGAGAACCAGAAAACTGGCGACCAGGAACCCCGACAGAAAGCCCATGAACCCCGCGACGACCGAGTCGAAGAACTTCGGGAAGGGCATCTGAAGCCGACCGCTCAAACACGCATAGCAAGCGCCGTATTCGATGAACAACGCGGCAACCGCGATGCTCAGCAGAGTCAGCGCGTAGCCGTAACCGTGGACCGACGTGGCGGTCGGAACGCCCGCGACGAACCAGGGCGTCAAGAACACGGCCACGCACGCCGCCAGCGCCAAGTGGCAGAACATGATCCAAGCGGCAAAGAATCCCGAGCGCACGGCCATCCATGCGAACGCTGCGCCGGAGAAGACTGCCAACCAAAAAACCATGACGTTGTAACCCCAGTAGCCTGAAAACAACCTACCCCACGACGCGCCGCAATTCTTCCAGACTGGTCACCCCCGTGGCGACCAACCGCATCACCTCGGTGGCCAACGACGTTCGGCCTCGTTTTTCCGCCTCGGACCGAAGTCTGGCCGCGACCGCTTCGTTCTGCGCGATCTCGGCGCGGAGTTTGTCGGTCACTTGCAGCAGATCGCAAACGGCGATTCGCCCATAATAGCCGGTTCCGCCGCACCGTTCGCAGCCGCCGGGCTTGAACATGTTCTTCGGATCCATGCCGTTCTGCCGATAGCCTTGCGCTTCGATTGCCGAGAGCTCGAGCGGCTTTCGGCACAAGGGGCACAGCTTTCGAACCAATCGCTGCGTCAGCAGCAGGTTCAGCCCCGACGAGAGCAACATCGGCGAAACGCCCAGGTCCAACAAGCGGATCAACGCCGTCGCGTTGCTGTCCGAGTGGATCGTCGCCAGGACCAAGTGCCCGGTCTGCGCGGCGCGGAGCGCGATCTCGGCCGTCTCTTCGTCGCGGATCTCGCCGATGCAAATCACGTCGGGATCCTGTCGCAGGATGCTGCGCAAAGCCTTCGCAAACGTGATGTCGGCCTTCGTGTTGATCTCGATCTGGCTCGCCTCGGGCAGATAGGCCTCGATCGGGTCTTCGACCGTAATCACGTTATGCGTGAATCGGTCGATCTGGTTGAGCATCGCATAGAGCGTCGTGGTTTTTCCACTGCCGGTCGGACCGCAAACCAAGACCATGCCCGACGGCTTGTTAATCGCATTCGAGATGACCGCGCGCTGTCGTTCGGGAATGCCGGCATCGGCGAGCGTGAACTGGCCGGCGTCGGAGTTGAGCACGCGGATCGACATCTTCTCGCCGTTGAGCGCTCCGGCGCTGGCCACGCGAAACGAGTAGCTGGTGTTGCCCTTTTGGGCGGTAAACGCGCCGTCTTGCGGGCGCCGCCGTTCGGAAATGTCCATGCTCGAGACGGCCTTGATGCTGTTGATGATCGCACGGCACGTCTCGGCCGGAAGCTCGCTCACCATGCGCAGCGTTCCGTCGATGCGCATGCGAATCAGGTAGGCCACATGGCTCTTTGGGTCGATCAAAATGTCGCTGGCCCGCTGCTGCAATGCCGAGTCGATCGTCTCGACGGTCAGTTCCAGGATGCGGCGGTCGTTGGCGCGGTTCTCGCCGTGTCCATAGATCTCGCTCAACTCGACGCCGGTCGAATCGAACAGCCGCAAGGTGTCATCCTCTTGCTCGACCTTCGAATCCCAAATGCCCAGGACGGCGTCGCGCAATCGGTGAATCATGGCGGTCAGAGAACTTCCCTGTTGGCCCGACCTCTGGGTGTCGGCAAGCACCAGCCCCAAAAAAACCAACGGCCCGAACAACAGCGAGACCACCATCAACACCGACTTGTATCGCGCCGGAACCAGCGGCGTGTCTTCGACGCGCTGAACCAAATACAAACACAGGTAGAACCAGCCCAGAAGCAGGATCAGCTTGAACGGACTGATCGGCATCGGGCCATCGGCCACCTCGGCCTGGGCCATCAGTAGCCACGCCGGGAGATCGGCAAAGGATGCAAATAGACCCGGCATCGGTGTACGCTCAATCGTGAATCAAGAAGAGACTTTTTAACTCAGCTACCCCCCATTTTCGCGGAGATCGGGCTCGCCGTCAACAGGTCTCCATATAGGCCCCTTTCAAAGAGGGGGTGCTGGTTGCGGCAGGCGTCGAGATTCATCGGATCCAGGCGTCAGCAGCGCGGACAACGGCCTGGCGAATCTCCGAAAATCGGCCGCCGACATCGCCCAGGTGTCCCATTTTGGCGAAATCGGCCGGGCATGCGCGGCATAGTCGGCCAGCGGCACCGCCACAAAACCATAGAGACTGTCCCGGAACGCAAAAAGTTCTTCGATCGGCAACGGCGAACGGTTGCCAACCACGTCATAGGCGAACACGAACAAGCCGCGAAAGCCTGAGCCAAACAACTCTTCCCATTGCGCCAGGCTTAGCAAGTCATCGCGAGTTGACCAGTTCTTCCAGTATTGTTTCTGGATGTCGCCCGACGGAAAACGGCGGCCTTTCACATCGACCAGCCACGACGCGCCGCCGGGCGCGGAGATGATGAAATCGAGCGACTTGATCGAGCGCTGATCGCCGAGCAGGCTCCGCTT
>JAEWUR010000017.1 GCA_023397045.1 Planctomycetota bacterium | reverse complement strand
CGGGGGGAGGGCCAGGCGCCGCGGCACCGAGCGTCTGCCGATAGTTCCATGGCATCCAGTTGCGCGGGTTCGCCGCCACTTCGTCTGAGTGACACTCCAACTCGGTGAGGTAGTCGAATGGATTCGCTCCGTTCAGTTCGCACGTGTGGAGCAGGCTCATAAAAATATCGCCGACGTGCGCCCCATGGCACGTCTTGTAGAACAGCGAATTCCGCCGATGACGGATCGCCTTTTTCAATGCGCGTTCGCAAATGTTGTTATCCAGCGGCGCGCCAGCCACGCGGAGGAACAGCGTCAGCTTCTCCCAATGCTTCAGCAGATACGAGATCGCGACGCCCAACGCTGAATTGGGCTCCACCAAGCGGTCGCCAAGTTGTCGAGCGAGCCAAACATGGAGTTTCTCCATTACCGGGCCGCTCTTGCGTTGATGAAACTCCAGCCGCTGCCGCGCCGACATCTTTTGTTCGCGAGTCAGCTCGTCATTGTGGTACACTGCCGCCAGACTTTCCAGCACGTGCCCGCACTCTTCAGGAAAATCATCGAATACATCCGCAAAACGCCGCCGGCCGTGCGCCAGGCAATTGCCGAGAATGGTTTTTAGTTCGCCGGGCAGATTGCGAGACAACGCATCGCACATTTGAATCGGCGGCGGCAGGTCTTTCGCACGACGGATCAGCACGTCTTTGAGGTTCTCGCCGGCGTGTTGACGCCCGCTGAGAAACAACGCGATTTTGCGTCCTTCGCCCGTCGAGACGATGCCCGTCGTGTACATGCCGCGCCGATCCGACGTTGCGTTGTCCGTGTATTCCATTGCGTCATCTTTCATCGCGGCATCCTGCGCGGCCCGCTTGTCCATGAGCTCCAAAATCTTCACGGTGGTGTCGTCGTTGAAAACAACCTCGCCGTCGGCCGCCTGGCACATCAATTC
This sequence comes from Planctomycetota bacterium, assembly GCA_023397045.1. Lineage (GTDB taxonomy): Bacteria > Planctomycetota > Planctomycetia > Pirellulales > Thermoguttaceae > JAEWUR01. The sequence goes on along the minus strand of JAEWUR010000017.1, from coordinate 3,396 downwards.
CCGAAACGCCGGTTCGATCTTTTCGGCCTTCGCTTCCACGATTTCCCACTGCGTCGACGCCGGCAACGGAATACCGAGGCATTCTTGAAACTTCTCTTCCCGGTGGAACGGCACGCCCATGCCGTATTTCAACATCGCAATCATGCTGCCGGACGTCGCGTCATATTTCTTCGTGCCGACTCCTTCCGGCGGCTTGGCGGAAAAAATGTCGCTGCACAGATTGCACCGCAGCTTCTGAATTTCGTAGACGGTGGCTTGGATCGGCGGCTGGCCGGTAAACCGCAGCAGCACGCCCGGCCGGGTCATTTCATAAAGCGTGCCTTTACTGCACCTCGGACACGGATCGCCCGGCCGCAACGCGTCGTGCTTGACGGCGACTTTCTCCGCGCCGGTGTAGGCGTCGGCCCCGTTGCGACCGTGCGGTTTTCCGGGCGTTTTCGCGTCTTTCTTCGTGTTGCCCTTCGGCGGCGAGGAATCGGTCGCATCGGACTTCGACGTCGATGGCGATGCGTTGGCATGGGCAAGCAACGTTGCAATCTTCTCGGTCTTCGCGCCAAACAGCATCTTCCGCAAGCGGCCGATGCTCGTGTTTTTGTTTTTGAGCAATTCCAGCAACTGGAAATACGAAAGAAACAACGTCCGAAGCGAGGCGCAATCCTCCTCGGTCAGTTCATTCGCCTCGGCGCGGCGCAGAGCGTCTTCGAGATCTTTCATATCCATCTCGATGATGGTAGGTTTCGTTGGCATGATGATACCATCAAACGCCGTCGGTGAGAACACTATTCCGAAGAAGATCGCGAAAGAGGAGCTGATCGAAGCAGGTCGATCATGATGGCCATTTCGACGCAGTCGGGCCGCGAACTTGAGTAAAATACTCGAAGCGATGAAACATGCGACGTGAATTCGGTCACCCAGTCGCCGGACCAACGGCACGCCACGTCGGCGCGGCGTGCGTGGCCTCCGGATTGCCCGCCGAAAGCAGCACGTGCATCTGATGGGCCGCCAACGTCTTCGACGCCGCATTCTTATCGGATGGCCACCAGGAGAACTTGCCGCTGGAGAGCCGCTTGTGGCAGAGCCAAAACCCCTGCGACAGGATTCGAACCTGTAACCTTCGGCTCCGGAGTCCGAAGCTGTAAATATGGGTAATATACGCAGTGTCGGAAGCTTTTCTTTTAGCTTCTTTACGTCTGTTTTTCTTGGTTGAATATCTCACCGTCTATTACGCAAGTGCCTACACATATGCAACTTACAGCAATATCATTACGTCCAACCCAGCTACTCCGCATTTCCAATTGCAAGTTCGTCTCAATGACAGAGCTGTGGCCCAGAAAGCCGAAGGTATTGTTGTCGTAAATAATTAAACTATAATAAGTTATGGAAATTCAAACCATTGCAGTGCTCTCTATGGTACAACCTTTTTGGGCGATCAATTAGAAGTTGAAGGGGTATGAAAAAACTTTGCATTCCATTGTGAGACGCATTTGACAGGTTACTGAATAGTCGCGATTGACGCCCGTTACAAAACGAGGTACGTTTGTACCAATGATAGGTACAGACGCTCCTGTTTCCGATTTGGCTGAGGCGTTGTTCAGTAAAAACCGCCGTGCGGTGTTGTCCTTATTGTATGGGCACACTGATGAGGCGTTCTATCTTAGACAAATCGTTCGGGCATCCGGTGGGGGCGTGGGGGCAATACAACGGGAACTCCGTCAATTAGTCGAGTGCGGCATCATCCGGCGCAACGTCCGTGGCAAGCAGGTTTACTTTCAGGCCAATGCCGACTGTCCGATTTTTGTCGAGTTAAAGAGCCTGCTTCTGAAAACAGCGGGACTGGCCGATGTGTTGCGGACCGCATTGGCGTCATTGGCCGATCGGATTGAAGTCGCCTTCCTGTACGGTTCGTTTGTTGCGGGCAAAGAGCGCCAAGGGAGTGATGTCGATGTGATGGTTGTCGGTGATGTACTGTTCGGTGATGTTGTTGCGGCAATCCGCCCGGCACAAGAACAACTTCAGCGGGAAGTCAATCCAACCGTCTATCCTGTGGGCGAGTTTCGGTCTAAAATTGCGGCCGGTCATCATTTTCTCAATCGTGTATTGGCGACCAAGAGGGTTTTCTTGATCGGGGACGAACGTGGACTTGAAAGATTGGCTGAAAAACGGATGGTTGACTGAACATCAAACCAGTCGTCAAGAAATACTTGACCTGTTGGGGATTATCGAGCGGGACGCTGCCCAGTGTCAAACTCCCGGACTCGGTCCTGAGTGGCAGTTAAACATTGCCTACAATGCGGCACTTCAGGTTGCAACGGCGGCATTGGCCGCTGCAGGTTATCGAGCGTCTCGTGAAGCACAACATTTTCGTGTGATTGAATCACTGTCGTTTACGATGAGACTCGATTCGCGTCGAGTTGCTCAGTTGCAGGGCTTTCGGAAGAAACGCAACATCAGCGATTATGAACGAGTTGGCGGTGTTTCGCAACAAGAGGCCAAAGAGATGATTACCTTGGCTGGTGAGTTGCGCAATGATCTCGTCGCGTGGTTGACCAGCAATCACCCAGAGCTTCTGATCGATGAGGCTTGATTCCGACCCCCGTGTCATTTCGTTGTATTTCGTCGATTCGCCAACGTCCGCAAGATCGTATCGAGGATCATCTCCAGGCTTTTACCGACGTCTTCCGCGAGAAATCTGAGGACAAGGAAGCCGTTTTCCTGTAAGAGCTGATCCTTTCGTCGGTCGCGACGATAGGCTTCCGCATTGGCTAAATGTTGCGAACCGTCGAGTTCGATAGCAATGCGTGCGTCGTTGCAAAGCAAGTCAACTTCCATCTGGCCCCAACCGTCAAAGGGAATCGGCAGATGGCCGTTGAGCTGAAACTTGCCTGCCGTTTCCGGCAGCGTTTCCAGTCGGCGATACAAAAAGGCCTCGGTGGCGCTGTGTGCCCGATTGACGCCTTCGGAATCGGGAGAAACTGTGTGGGCCGCGTGGACGAAAAGATTTGCCAACGGTTTGTCGACACCGTCTCGAATGAGCCGTCGCACACTGGCCGTATAGTCCTGTTTCCATTGGGGATCGACCGGAAGCGGCACATCAGCGGGCCAACCCGGCATAGCACTGGCCGGCAATAGAATCGTATAGCCAACCGCTTCGTAGCCACGGCAACGGCGATCAAACATACGGGCCAGCATGGGGATATTCAGATCGGCATAGTCGTACACACGGACTTCTCGCTTGCGATCGTGCAACCGATGTAATCGGCCGACATATTGGGCGATTGTGCCTCGCCAGGAGACCGGCAGCGTCAAGAATAGGGTGTCCAGCCGAGCATCATCAAATCCCTCGCCGACGTACCGGCCTGTGGCCAGCAACACACGATCTTCATCCTGGGGGATGAC
>JAEWUR010000178.1 GCA_023397045.1 Planctomycetota bacterium | reverse complement strand
CAATCGGGCCGTGAATTTCCTTGCTGCCAACCAAAGGCTCCGGCGCAAACCGAATAAACCACCCAAAAAAACCACCCACACTAGCGTAACCACGCTTGTTTTCCTGCGATTTTTTCTAACATGCATTCATTTTTGCAGCAAGAGGGGATATTCTGTAAGCCGTTTATAGGAAATCACTTAAAACGACTTGGGGTCAATTTCGCCACCCCCTTTCCGTGGCAAAATTGTTGCGTACTCCCTCCAGGCTGGATAAAATGGGACTACACAGTTTTTTCTGCCTTGCCTAGCTTTTACGATAGGCGCCTACCGAGGGCGGATTGCAATTCTGGCGGCCATGGACTGCCGCGCAGCCAAGGGGTATTGCGAATGACGGCAGCAGATCTCAACAGTCGGACAGTCCGAGACTTGGCCTCGATGGCCAAAAAAAAGAAAGTGCCCGGCTGGCACACCATGAAGAAAAGCGAGTTGATCAAGGCGCTCGTGCGCCGTTCGCGAGCCGATGCCGCTCGCCGCGCTCGCGCCACCTCGGGCAACGGCGACAACCCGGCAGCCGGCCCGAAGCCCAAGCCCGTCAATCACAAGGTCGCTAAACGGATCGAACAAATCCAAGAGAAATTGGCCGAAGCCAAGGATCTCGCCTTCCACTCGATGGGCGACACCGAGAACGTCGTCAAAGACCGCTTGGTCGTCATGGTCCGCGACCCCTATTGGCTCCACGCCTATTGGGAAATCAGCCGGAAGAGCATGGAACGCGTCAAAGTCGCACTCGGCCAGTACTGGCACGCTGCCAAGCCCGTCCTTCGCGTCTACGAAGTCCTCCGCGACGGAACCACGACAGCCATCCGCCAGCCGATCCGCGACGTCGTCGTCCACGGCGGCGTCAACAATTGGTACATCGACGTCCAGAACCCGCCCAAAACCTACCAGCTTGACCTCGGCTACGTTTCGCCGGGCAACCGATTCCACTGCGTGGCGCGAAGCAACGTCGTCAGCACGCCCCCCGCTGCGGCGGCCGATTCGTTCGACAAGAACTGGGCCGACGTCGCCAAGGAATACGATCGGATTTTCGCTCTCAGCGGCGGCTACAGCGAGCCCGAAGCCAACACCGAACTAAGGGAAGTCTTCGAGGAGCGATTGCAGCGCCCCATTGGCGACCCGGTCGCCTCCCTGTTCGGCGCCACGGTCATCGATCCCTTGGGCAACGACCGTCCGTTCGAGTTCGAGGTTGACGCCGAGTTGATCATCCACGGCGTGACCCAGCCCGAGGCACTCGTGACCCTTCGAGGCGAGCCGGTCAAGATTCGCAGCGACGGCACCTTCGCGGTCCGCTTCAACCTGCCCGACCGTCGCCACGTCCTCCCGATGGTGGCCAGCAGCCGCGATGGTTCGCAACAGCGCACGGTCGTCCTGTCGATCGATCGGAACACGCGGGTGATGGAGTTGGTCCATCGCGATCCGACGGAATGAGAGCGGTAACCGGGGGATATGCAAACCAGCAGGATAGTGCCTGCACCCCTCCGCCTTCCCGCCCGCGCCCTCATCCCGTACAATGCCTGCATGTCCAACGATCTGTCAAAAATCCTCGGCGATTGGCAATTTGATCCCGATCGGGTCATGGTTCGGATTGTGCCCGGCGACGACGGATTAGGAAAGATCCAGCTCCGCGTCGACCTCGGCATTCTCCAGATGGAGATGAACGGCCGGCCCGACGGCGAACAGCCCGAAGGTTGCGAGTCGTGGCTCGACTATTACGAAAGCCGCCAGCGCGAGCACGACGAGGCCAACCTCGACTCGGCCCCCTTCCTCCTCGAAGAGGCCGATTGCCTTCGACTTTGGCGCGAAGGCATGCAATATTACCACCGCTACTTGAGCTTCTGGCACCTCGAACTGTTCGAGCTGTGCGCCCGCGATACCTCGCGCAACCTGCGTCTTTTCGCCTTCGTCCGCTCCCACGCACGCGAAGACCGCCACAAACTGCAATTCGACCAGTGGCGTCCCTACGTCATCATGATGCACACCAGGGCTGTGGCACTGCCCTTGTTGCAGCAGAAGATTTTTGACGCGGCCCTTCAGGTCATCGACGCCGGTATCGAGGGCATCCGAGAGTTCCTCGACGAATACAACCAGAGCCACCGCGCTGAAGAATGCATCGAACTGGTCGGCCTTGAACGATGGCGCGACGAAATCCTCACCCAAGAAGAAAGCGTGGCCGCCGGCCGACCAAAAAGCGCAATTCAACTGCTTCGACGCGACCTCGACGCCGCTATCGCCGCCGAAGAGTTCGAGGAAGCCGCGAAATTGCGCGATCAAATCCGAAAATACACGGAGACAATGGAATGACGAATGTCGAAAGTCAAATGTCGAAAAGGATTTCGGACGCTCGATGACGACAGACTTCGACACGGAGTTTCGACACTCGCCATTTGCCCCTCCGTCCCATCCCATGATCGTACTCCGCAGTCTCGATGATTTCCCCCCGTCACTCCGCGGCGGCGCCGTGGCCATCGGCAATTTCGACGGCGTCCATCTCGGCCACGCCCGCCTCGTCGAACGGCTGCGCGTCATGGCCGAACGGGTCGGCGGCCCATCGATCGTCTTCACGTTCGATCCCCCGCCCGCACGACTGCTGCGCCCTCATGCAGCCCCCGAACCGCTCGTTTGGACCGATCGAAAGATCGAAATATTGGAATCCCTCGGCACCGACGCCACGCTGGTCTACCCAACGAATCAGGCATTTCTGGAAACCGAGGCCCGCGATTTCTTCGACCGCGTCGTTCGCGACCTGATGGGCGTCAAGGCGATGGTCGAGGGACCCAATTTCTTCTTCGGCCACAATCGCTCCGGCAACGTCGAAGTGCTCCGGCAGTTCTGCGCCGAGGCCGGCATGCCCTTTGAAACGCCCGAGCCCGTCGAAGCCGACGGCCAAATCGTCTCGAGCAGTCGGATTCGAGGGCTTGTCTCCGCCGGTCGTCTCGACGAAGCCAGGACGATGCTCGGCCGCCCCTATCGAATCCGAGGCCTCGTGGTCCGGGGCGCCGGACGCGGAACCAAGCTGGGATTTCCGACGGCCAACGTCGGCCGGCTCGACACCCTTCAACCCGGCGAAGGAATCTACGCCGCGCGTGCCC
>JAEWUR010000132.1 GCA_023397045.1 Planctomycetota bacterium | reverse complement strand
TCCTGCACAACGTTGTTTCGCAAGCCTTCCATGGCTTTTCTCCCTTGATTTGGCGGAAAATAGGTAAACCTCCTCCACGGGCAGTCCTTATACCCGATTTTCCACCCACAACCAAGACGCTCACACTGCCGCTTTTGCGAGCGACGAATGCCCTTGAACTGTTTGGCGTTTTTCGCTACAAGTTCGCGGCTTGCATTGCCGCAAGGTTTTTTGGGTCTGCTTGTCGCTGCCTGTTTTGGCCGGGAGACATTCCGATGCGCCCGATGGTCGCCACGTTTTTTTGGGGTTTTTTGGGCCTTTTTTTGCTGGCGTCTACCGCCGGCGGACAAGAGACCTTTCCCTACACGACAACCGTCGTGTCGGAAGACGTCTATGTCCGCAGCGGACCGGGGCAGAGCTATTACCCGACGCAAAAACTCCGCCGGGGCGAGCAGGTCGAGGTCTATCGCCACGATCCCGGCGGTTGGTGTGCGATTCGGCCCGCCGAAGGCAGTTTTTCCTGGGTGTCCGGCCGCTTCCTGAAACTCACCGAGGATAAGCTGGCCGTCGTGACCGAAGACGGCGTATCCTGCCGCGTCGGCAGCCGGTTCAGCGACATCCGCGACGTGATTCAGGTGCGTCTGCAAAAAGGCGAAATGGTCGAAGTGATCGAAGCTCCGGCGCAAGGCGCGCGCGGCGCCGACGGTTGGTACAAAATCGCTCCGCCGTCGGGCGAGTTCCGTTGGGTCTCGGCCAAATATCTCGATGCCGAGTATCCGACCGACGGAGTGCGAAAAACGACCGGTGGTCCCGGCAATCCGGACCGGCACGGTCGTCATCACGGTTCGCCCGAAGGTGACGAACCATCGAACGACTCCGATGACGATGCGATGGCCGAGCGATCGGGGCGACCGCGTTCTCTTACGGCCGAGGACTTCGATGCCGAGTTATCGCGCATCGAATTGGAACTGTCGGTCATGGTGATCGAAAATCCGACCCGCTGGTCGTTCGATTCGATGCGTGATCGGACGAACCGGCTGTTGGACGAGGCGCAGACGGCCGTCGAACGTGGACGCGCCCGGCTGCTGGCCAACAAGATTGCCCGATTCGACGATATCAAACAACGGCAAGACGCCGTGATTGCGATGCGCGATTCGGTCGACCGCGACAGTCAGCTTCTGGCTCGATTGAGATCGGACGCCGGCGGCGCCGACGACATCGACGGCCGATTCGACGGCGTCGGCAAGCTGACCGAAGTGGTTTCGCCCAAGCGCGGAGCGCCGCGCTATGCGTTGACCGACGACTCCGGCGACGTGCGCTGCTATGTGACGCCGGTGCCCGGGGTGAACATGCAGAATTTCGTCGGCCAGCGGATCGGCGTGACCGGTTCGCGCGGCTATGTGCCGGACGAGCGAACGAGCCACATCATGGCCCGGCACGTCACGCCGCTGGAAGGGCGAGTGTTGAGATAGCCATGCGCAACATCGAACTCAAAGCCCGGCTCTCCGACTTCGAGGCCGCCCATCGAATCGCGTCGACGCTCGCCACGAAACGGCTCGGCACGCAACACCAGATCGACACTTATTTCCACTGCTCGCATGGACGTTTGAAATTGCGGCAGATCGATGGGCTGCGGTCCGAGTTGATTTGGTACGACCGGGCCGATCAGGACTGCCCGAAGGCGAGCGACTATCAGCTTGTTCCGCTATCCAATCCCGAGACGCTCAAGGCGGCGCTGGCGGCGGCCTGGGGTATCCGCACCGTGGTCGAGAAGCGGCGCGAAGTGTTTCTGTATCACAACGTGCGAATTCACTTGGACGACGTGGTCGGGCTGGGCCATTTCCTCGAATTCGAGGCGGTGCTTGGTCCCGATGTCGATGAACACTCCGGCCGAGCGATGGTCGACAGCCTGATGCGACATTTTGCGATCTGTCCGTCGAACCTCCTGCCAAATTCCTATGGCGAGATGATCGAATCCCGAGCCGCGGAATAGCCGATTTTCGGGTGCGAATCGCGGCCCCCTCCTCAGACATGTGGTGGCCTTGCGCCTTGAAGTCTGATATGATGATCGGCGCCGAAAGGCTTTCCCCTTCGCCGACAAACCACGATGCGCCATCCCGCGTTGGAGAGGCATCCCTCGATGATTTCTGTCATTTGCCGATCCGTCTGGCATCGCCGCGCATTTCCAAGAGTCGTTCGTTCTTGTCGTCGCCGTGGGATCGTTGCCATCGTCTGCTTGTTCGCGTCGTTTTGGTCGAGCCTTGCGTTGGCCGGCGGAGGACCGGAGAATGTACTGCTGGTCGTCAATCCGCTTAGCTCCTCGTCGTTGACCATTGCGAATCATTTTGCGCGGCTTCGGGCGATTCCGCCCGACAACATCTTGTGCATTCCGTGGGAGCCCGATCAGACGAAGACCGATATCGACACGTTCCGCCGACGCATTTTGATGCCGGTGATGGTCCACCTGAAGAATCGCGGGGTCGTCGGCCAGATCGACTACATCGTCTATTCGAGCGATTTTCCCTGGGGCATCGTCTTGAAGAACGACATCCGCAAGTTCATGGCCGAGGCCCAGGCGACCGAGGCGAAAATGCACGGCAATGCCAAGACGAAAGGCGAGCCGTCCTCGGATAAGAACGCGGCGAAGCTTAAGTGGCCCCAACAATACACGCCCGTCGGATCGATCAACGGCCTGACGTATCTTTGGCAACCGGTGGTTTCACGCATCGCTTCGTATTTCGAATTCAACAGCAATTCCTATGCTCCGCCCGCGAAGTTGG
>JAEWUR010000092.1 GCA_023397045.1 Planctomycetota bacterium | reverse complement strand
GGTCATGCCCGCTTCCAACCCGCCGGCGTTGTTCGTCGGCCGCGTGAATCCCAACGTCGGCGTGTCGGCCAGCGCCGGATCGTATTGAATCGGATCGTGAACCTGAGACCCGAAACGCCGAGCCGCCTCGAAACCCAACCCGATCTCGACGCCCTTGATCGCCTGCATCGACATGACGGCCTGGGCCAAACGTCCGTCGAGCTTTCGGCTCCATTGTGCATGCGAACCAAGCCCAAACGGCAGCCCTTCCACGCGCGCCTCGACAATCCCGCCCAACGTGTCGCCTTGTTTGGCGGCCTTGGCGACAATGTCTTTCAGCTCGGCATCTTGCTCCGGATTGAGAGTATACAGTTCGCTCGCTTCGCGCAGCGTCCTTTGTTCGGCGATCGTGCCGGGACGCGATCGCACGGCGATTGGGCCAACCTGGATCACATAGCCGAACACCGTGATGCCAAACGGCGCCAGCAGTTGCTTGGCCAAAGCGCCGGTGGCGACGCGCATGGTCGTCTCGCGCGCGCTGGCCCGCTCAAGGACGCCGCGGATCGAGCCGAGATACTTGATCGAGCCGTTCAGATCGCCGTGGCCCGGTCGAGGTCGCGGCAGATCGTCCATCTGTTCGATCTTGTAATCGTGGTTGGGCACCATCAGAGCGATCGGGCTTCCGATGGATACCCCCCGCCAGATCCCCGTCAAGATATCGACGCAGTCCGTTTCCAGTTTTTGACGGCCGCCGCGCCCATATCCCCCCTGGCGCCGACGCAATTCTGCATCGATCCCCTCGGTAGAAAGTGGAACGCCGGCGGGAAAACCGTCGATCAAGCTAACTAGGGCTTTGCCGTGCGATTCGCCGGCGGTGAAATATTTCAACATAATTGCCAATTCTACCTAACCCACCCCAGTCTAGCTAGGCCGGTTTTTCGAACGCCATTCGAAAAAATGCTAGATTTCAGATGGAGGGAGAGTCTCATGAGCCCACTTCTCGGGAAGGTAGCCTGCTCTTCTAAGACGGCCCGATACACTCGGCCGCGTAAGCTCCGGTTCGACGTCCTCGAGGAACGGACGCTCATGAGCGTCACGACCTCGCCGGACTTGAGTGCCGCCGAAAGCGCCACCATCATGGCCGGAATCGAGTCGTCCCTCGATTCCACCTTCGAAGAACAATCGATCGTCTCGGTCGGTTTCTTGGGCAACGTCGAAGCAACCGGCGACTCGGTCGAGACCGGCACGCGATATCGCATCTTCGACTATTGGGGCGGAGTCTGGACCGACGCCGAAAAGGACACCCAAGCCGGCGATGACTTGATGTGCTGGGCCGGCGCCGCCGCTAACGTGCTCGAATGGACCGGCTGGGGAAAAACCGCCGGGATGACCAACTCGGACCAGATGTTCCAGTACTTCCAAGACCACTGGACCGACCAAGGCGGACTCCCGCAATTCGGATGGGATTGGTGGCTCAGCGGCATCAACCCACAGCAAGGCGTCTCCGGCTGGTCGCAAGTCGACGTCGCCGGCGGCAACTTCTATCCCTATCCCGACTACTGGTACACCGACTACGTCTTCTCCCGAGGTCAAGGCTCCGCCGCCCAAACCTACGCCATGGCCGACGTCGATCAGTACTGCCGTGCAGGTTACGGCGTCAGCCTGGGCGTCTTCGGCAGCATCGCTCACGCAATCACCTGCTGGGGCTTCAACTACGATACGTCGCTCGCCCCGTCGAACCCCAACTACTACAAAGGCATTTGGGTCACCGACTCGGACGACAGCAAATACACGTCAAACGGCGTCACAGCGCCCAACACGCTCCACTACTACGCGGTCAGTTGGAATTCGTCCTACAGCCGATACGACCTCAATTCCTACGTCTCCGGCGCTTTCATCGGCGAGGTCGACGGATTGGCTCGACTCATCCAAGACGATCCGGATCCTGACCCGACGCCAGATGGGGCGAGGGCCGACTTCGACGGCAACGGAATCTCCGATGTCGTCTGGCACAACCAATCGACCGGCGAGGTCGGCGCATGGCTCGTCCAGGAAAACGGGTCGTTGGCCTGGCGAGGACTCGGCTCGGCGCCGGCCAACACCTGGAAGGTCAGCGGAGTCGGCGACTTCAACGGCGATGGCACCGCCGACGTGCTGTGGCGAAACTTGACGACCAGCCAAGTCGGAGTTTGGCTCGTCAGCGCCGGCGGCATAAGCTGGAAAGGACTTGGCTACGCCTCCGCCACCGAGTGGAAGATTTCGGGCGTCGCCGACTTCGACGGCGACGGCATCGACGATACCCTGTGGCACAATCAGACCTCCGGCGACGTCAGCGTCTGCTTGGTCAAGAATGACTCACCGGTCATTACGCGATCGCTAGGCTCCGCCCCGGCCAACGTCTGGAAAGTCGGCGGCATCGGTGATTTCGATGGCGACGATATCGCGGACGTCCTGTGGCACAACCAGATCACGGGCGAGGTGGGCGCGTGGCTCGTCAAAGTCGGCGCGCCCAACCAATGGGCGGGACTCGGCGCCGCGCCCGCCAACGTTTGGAGCATCGCCGGAGTCGGCGACCACAACGGCGATGGCTATTCGGATGTGCTCTGGCACAACCAAACGACAGGCGCCGTCGGCGCTTGGCTCATCAATAACGGCCATTTCAGCAGTTGGCGATCGCTTGGCGCCGCGCCCGCCAACACATGGACCGCCATCGGGTTCGGCGATTACGACGCCAACGGAAACGCCGACGTCCTGTGGCGGAACAACACGACGAGCCAGGTCGGCGCTTGGCTCGTCCAAGATGCGTCCATCAGTTGGAGGGGATTCGGCTCAGCCTCCACCACCATTTGGAAGCCGATTTGCAGCGACACGATCTCTTCCATCGCGGCCAATAACGCCACGTTCAACACCCAATCGCTCGCGCGATTCGCGTTGAACACCATCGACTCGTCGAACGTCGCCCTGCTTGGACAGCATCGCTGGGACGCTGCCGACCGGTCCGCCTTGGACCACGGCGCGTTGAACGCCGATGACGTGGATCGTCTTGCCTTCCATGCCGCGCCCGTCACGAGTTCGACGTTCGGCCTTTGTAGCGACCATGCCCAGTTCGCGGGCGAGCGATCGCGGGATATTGTCAACCCGGGGATCGTCGATCGGATCGATCTGCCCGACCTGGCCAATCATGCGTTGGAGCCGTTCGCCGAACTCGACCGGTTCGTCGAGGACCTGGCCTTGTTGGCCTAGTCCGCATTTCTCACGACCGTAGGTTATGCTTTAGCATAACACATTGGCAGACAATGTCTTGTTATGCTGAAGCATAACCTACAGCCTGTCGGCATTTCAGCCCGTGTGGTGAGAAATGCGGCCCAGTCTCGCCGCTTATCGCAACGCTTCGAGCGGTTTGAGCCGAATGGCCGATAGCGCGGGCAGCAGCCCGCCGATCAGTCCCATGACCAGCGTCAGCAAAATGCCCGTGGCGATGATGTCGGGGCTGACGGCCAGTTCCAAGACGACCGATTTTCCGCCGCCTTGGCCGCCCACAATACTCGTCGCGGTCCAGCCGTTGCTCAGCGAACCGATCGCACAGCCCAACAG